>JBDNHP010000337.1:0-10141 GCA_041688765.1 Flavobacteriales bacterium | reverse complement strand
GATTTATGTTATTGATAAATTTTAAGTCATGAGCGAACCAATTTCTTACACCAACAAATCAAAAATGGACGTTTTCGAAGGTATTGACCCTGCCATTAAGGTCAGAACCAAGAAAATGCTCATGTACCTGATCATTTTTGCAGTGATTATGATATTTGCCGGTTTAACCAGTGCCTATATCGTAATTAATGCCGGAAAATTTTGGGTTCACGCTGAGGCACCACAGCAATTATGGATGAGCAATGGGATTATTGTATTGTCGAGTCTCACTTTAATCTTTGCCTTAAGATCAGCCAAAGCCGGGAATTCCCAAACTAGTTTAATGTTGCTCCTTGTTACTTTTGTTCTCGGGCTTGCCTTCACTTTCACTCAATATCAGGGGTGGAATGATTTGGCTTCCAAAGGAATGGGATTCACCATACGGGATGAAACCGGAATAAAAGTGAGCAGTTGGAACCGTATTGAAGGAATTACTGCCGAGTACGGTGTGGATTACTATGTGCATAAGGACGGGCAAAAACTGATTCTCGAAAATGGAGAATTTTATATGCCTGACGATCAGTTTAGAACCAGTCCTGTAACCTACGATGTAAGAAGAACTTCTAATATGAGTTCCTCTTTTATTGCAGTACTCATTGTTGTTCACTTAATACACCTTGCGCTCGGACTTATTTACCTCCTTGTGCTCATATTTAGAACTTTAAAAGGAAGAATCAATAAGGATAATACCATAAGCTTGTATGCTGGGGGAATGTATTGGCATTTTCTAGGAATTTTGTGGGTATATCTATTTCTCTTTCTATTCTTTATTCATTAATCGTTAAACTTGCAGCAAATTTTTTCGGACTATGGCAGGTCATGCTTCCAAAACCATCGATAAGACCACCCTCTGGGGAGGCGGGCAAAGTCCCTTCAGCGTAAGCTATGGGAAAATGATGATGTGGTTCTTCCTAGTGTCGGATGCGCTCACATTCAGCGGATTACTTATTTCCCTTGGTTACGCCAAGGTGGTACATGCTGATGCATGGCCGGTAGGTGAAAAAGTGTTTGAGGCACTTCCATTCCTGGGTACTGGCTACCCATTGATGTATGTAGCCCTCATGACTTTCCTTCTCATTGTATCATCAGTTACCATGGTACTCGCTGTAGAAGCCGGTCATCGAAACAATAAAAAGCAAGTTGTACTTTGGATGGCATTAACCGTTGCTGGTGGTGTTTTCTTCTTGGGTTCACAGGCCTGGGAATGGTATCACTTCATTCATGGCGCAGGTGGTTATTTTAAAACTACTAGCGGACAAACGGTGTACTTCCAAGAACACTGGCTTGAAGAACATGCCCCTGAATCTCATGGAACTATCATGGCTTCCAGCATTGAATCGGTTCCTACTGCCTTGTATCTCAATAAATTTAATACTGGTCGTGAACTCGTTGAAGGGGATGCTGCTGCTGCTCTTTGGGCGCAGCGTGATGCCAATATCGTTGTTCATGGCGCGGGAATGACTGAAAACGAATACGGACATCAACTTTATGCCAATTTCTTTTTCTTCGTTACTGGATTCCATGGATTTCACGTGTTTTCAGGTGTCTTAATTAATCTCATCGTCCTAATAATGGCTATGCGCGGAGTTTTTGAACGTCGTGGTCACTATGAAATGGTCGAAAAAATAGGCCTGTACTGGCACTTTGTTGACCTAGTATGGGTATTCGTATTCACTTTTTATTACCTCATCTGAGCTCGATTAACGCATCATATATTGTATCATGGAAAGAGATGACCTTATCGTAAACGATTCCTATTCTTTCGCTGCCCATCACAGTGAAGATGACGGACGTAAAATCCGCAAGAAAATTGTTTTCGTAACCATTTTGCTAACCGTAATTACTGCAGCAGAAGTTGGATTAGGCGTTTTCATTAAGCAAAACTCAGATGTCTGGGGAATAGTGAAATTGACTTTCATCATCCTTACTATCCTCAAAGCTGCTTATATCGTACTTTCATTTATGCACCTTGGTGATGAAAGACGCAATATGCGCTACCTTATTTTATTTCCGTATGCATTGTTTGTCCTCTACCTGCTCTTTATTTTGATTCAGGAAGGTGGTCATGCAGATGGAATGATGCGCATTTTCCATTAAGCGCACATGAGCAGGCGAGATAAGATTCTAAAATATACCGGACTTATTGGAATTCTACTAGGTTTTCCACTTGCTTTTGTTCTGATTTTTAGTAATATGGATCATAATTTTGATTCATTGCCCTACTTTGGTGATCAAACCGTTGTTCAACAAAGCAATGGCTCTGCTGATACTCTTCGATACAAAGTTCCACCCTATAGTTTCATTAATCAGGATGGCTCAGTGCTTAAATCTGAAGATCTCAGTGGAAAGGTCTATTTGGCAACATTCTTCTCTACTAATTCCCCTTTTCTCCCGAAAATTAGCAAGCGACTATTGAATGTCAATTTCAGGTACCGCGATGAACCTGATATTGCTTTGGTTTGCTTCAGCCTCGACCCAGAGCACGATACACCCGAAGTTTTAGCAAAGTACACCAAAGATTTGCGCGTTGACCAGAGCAAATTCTATTTCTTCACCTCTGATTCAATTGATATGATTGGTTTCGCTCGAGAGGCATTCCTTATCGATGACCCATTGAATAGCTCGGTTTTCTGGTTGGTAGATACAAGAAATCAGCTCCGCGGAAAATACGATGGCAATAAAGAAGAGGAAATGCAAAGAGCCATCGAAGATATTGCCCTCTTAAAAAAAGAACTCGACCTGGAAAGAGTGGCAAATAAAGAATAAAACAGTGCGCAATTCATTTCTCTTTTTCCTATTCTTTTCATTGTTTACCATCGCCTGTGAGCAACCTGCAGCAAATTCTGACAAAGCCGAAGAACTTGTACAAAGATTGCCATTTCTCGGTCCACACGAAGTAAATGGCACCGACACCATTTTCTACGAGATTCCTAAATTCAGTTTTGTTAATCAAAACGGTCTTGAAATTTCTCATCATCAATACTTTGGAAAAATATATGTTGCCGATTTCTTTTTCAGCACTTGCCCTACCATTTGCCCTGTAATGAGCTCGCAAATGGCACGATTGCAAGCAATGATTAAAAATGAAGCGCTGCAGGATAGCATTATGCTGATTTCCCATAGCGTTGACCCCATTCACGATACTCCCGAAGTGCTTTTGGCCTATTCTCAAAAAATAGGCGCTGATCTTAGCAATTGGAACTTCGTAACTGGCGACACTTCTGACATTTATTACCAAGGAAAACAAGGATATCTTATTAGTGCTTTGCCCGACAGCACAGCACCTGGAGGATTTTTGCACAGCGATCAGTTTATTCTCATTGATCAAAATAGGCATATTAGAGGTTATTATGATGGCACTTCTACCGCTGAAGTTGACAAACTATTGAGCCACATCAAATTTTTGATTCATGAGCAATAAAGAACAACAATACCGCCCTTTGATCATAGGCATTTCCATTGCTTTACCCATAGTGGTAAGCATATTGTACTTTCTCCCAAGGGCGGAAGGCTTGAGCGAAGGAACACGACATTTTCTCAATCAACTTCCCCGTTTTAACGCAATCATAAACGGCTCTACAGCACTTATCCTCATTGCCGCTTTCAGAGCAATCCGATCAGGAAACATCGAATTACATAAAAAATTAATGAGTACGGCGCTCATTATCAGCGTGTTATTTCTCCTTTCTTATGTCGCATTCCATCTCACAACAGAAAGTACCAAATATGGCGGTGAAGGCTTTATGCGAAACGTTTACTATTTCGTTTTAATCAGTCATATTTTGTTATCGATTATCATCGTTCCATTAGTACTGATTTCTTATGTGCGAGCTCTTGCAAAGCGTTTTGACAAGCATAAGAAAATTGCCAGAATTACTTTTCCATTATGGCTGTATGTAGCTATTACGGGTGTATTGGTTTACTTAATGATTAGTCCATACTATCCCTTTAATTTGTAAATTTGCTCATGCATTTACGTATCTTAATACTGCTTTTATTCGTCGTCGCTTTCACGAGCTTGGACACCGTTGCGCAATGTGCAATGTGCAAGGCTACGGCTGAAAGCAGCATGGATGGTGCCGATCAGAGCATTGGCAAAGGCTTAAATAGTGGAATCATTTATCTGATGATTGCACCCTATGTGCTTTTGCTATCTATTGGTTTCTTGTTCTTTCGCAAGAAAATCGCGCGATTCTATAAAGCACTTTCTCATTCCTATTAACACTTAGTTATTGTATCTCAATAGCTTATCCCTTTCAATTACCTCGGATACAAACCAATTTTCTTATACCGAGCATCCTGAACAGAGTTTCCCGCAGATTTTGCAGATTTTCGCAAAGACAATGCAAAACCTTGTCCTATCCATAGAGCCTAACACAGAATTTTTAACGCATTTCCAATAGTTATTCTGCGTTATTCTGCGAAATCGGCGGGAAATCTTTCTTTTCTAGCTTTTACCACTGCTTCAACAGGCCCACGGGGGGCTTAATGCGCTAATCTGATTAAGTAGCAGTCCTATTTATAACTTATTGTAAAAATTCTCGTAAATTAGTCCTAATGAACTCTCGTACATGAAGACTACCCTATCAATATTGGCTTTAACTTTCATTACAGCTGCGGGCTTTGCTCAGATGGTAACTGAAAAAGCTATCAAACCCGGTGAAGAAGAAATTCAGGGTCAGCAAATGCACATTAGTGTTTTAGATGCCAAAAGCGGAGAGCCCATGACCGTGGACGTTAGAGTGAGTGGTATTAATCGGAAGCCTACTGTATTTACAGCAGTAAGTGACACTCTGCTCCCTATTAAAACCTACAGACTTTTCAATGTTTCTTGCCTGAAACAAGGATACATGTACTACTCTCACAAATTTTGGCCTGAAGAAAAACATATACACGAAGAGCAAATCGTTCTTAAACCGCTCAAAGTTGGACTTAAAACTGACATCCGTGAAATCACTTTTCTGGGTGATCAAACGGAGATCTATACCAAATCCACTGAGGCTTTAGATGATCTGATTGAATTTCTAAATATGCATCCGGGAATGACAATGGCTATAATTGGTCATGTGAATGGTCCGGACAAAGAAAAAGGGCATTCATTTTACAAAAAAGCATCGCTCAAACGCGCTGAATCCGTTGTTGAATACCTCATATCAAAAGGTATTGCGAAGGAACGTTTGGAAGCCAGAGGAGCCGGCAATTCGGAAATGGTTTACAACAAGCCTGAAACCGACTGGCAAAGTGATGCAAACCGCAGGATTGAAATCGAAATTCTCCATTTGTAAACCTCTGTGTTTAGACTACCCTTTATAGCATCGCTAAAAGGAGCTAAAAGTGCTAAGCAAATTCTCTAGAGATTTTTAAATTTAAATCGTTTGCTCAGCGAGCTTTGCTCTTAATCTCTATGGTCTCTGCATAAAAATTATTTTAAAGTTTAAAGCGCAGTTCATCATCTCATTAGCTCATTCATCATTGAATTTTATCCTTTAACATCTTTTCGCCCTTTGATAGAGCGGATTTGGTTAAGTTTGCCATTATCCCTACATTATCCGTTATGCTTAGGAAAACTATACTTCTTTTATTCACTCTATTTTGCGCAGAACTCGTAATTGCTCAAGAAGCTTGGACTTTGCAAAAATGTATTGACTATGCATTCCAGCAAAACATCCAAATTAAACAAGCTGAACTTGGCCTCCAAAGCAGCGAAGTAAATCGCATGCAAACCAGAGCAAGCACCCTCCCTACGGTAAATGGGTCCGTATCGCACGGTTACAACTGGGGACAAACCATTGACCCATTTACCAACTCATTCGCAACGGAAAGAATCAGGAGCAATAGCGTAGGAGTTAACTCTTCCCTACTTCTTTTCAATGGATTTCAACAAATGAATTCGCTTCAGCAAGTGGATATCGACCGAGATGCTAGGGCACAAGATCTGGAACGCGTAAAAAACGACATCGCCCTCAATGTAGCCAATGCCTTTTTGAATGTGCTTTTCACCGAAGAATTTGAAAAGATAGCTCGAGCCAATTTCGATAATACAGCTGAGCAAGTGGAGCGCATGAAAAAGCTAGTTGATGCGGGTAGCGTTGCCAGAGGAAGCTTGTACGATATCGAAGCTCAAATGGCCTCCGACGAAGCCGGAGTAATTGCAGCAGAAAATAACGTGATTCTTGCTTATTTGGCCCTTACCCAACTCCTGCAAATGCCATCAGAAGAGGCCGATAATTTCAAAATTGCTGCCCCTGATGCCACTGAAATAGACAAGATACAATTGGTGGCAAATCCCGATGTGGTAGCTCAAGCGGCTCTCAACAATTTCCCTCAAATAAAGAGTGCTGAACTCGATGTATTATTTGCCAGAAAATCATTGTCTATTGCACAAGGAACACGCAGCCCAAGACTCTCGGTAAGTTTCTCCTACGGAACAGGTTACTCAGGAGCAAACGCTATTGCTACTGATTCTTTAAATCTTGGTTATTTGCCCGTCGGACAAGTTGCCGGTTCAGGAGATTTAGTCACTACTTTAAACGAGCAGATTTTTCCTTCCAATTTTGTAACTAAATCACTTGGAGATCAACTGAGTGATAACGTCAATAGAAGCTTGTTTTTCACAATGAGCATTCCGATTTTCAATGGATTTAACTCCAAGGCTTCAGTTCAGAGAGCCAAAATTGGAATACAAAATGCCGAACTTATACTTGAAAACAACCGAAACATTTTAGATCAAAGCGTTCAACGTGCTTATGCCGATGCACAAGCATCATTAAGAAATTTCAGAGCAAGTGAAAAGTCGGTTACTGCGGCGCAAGAAGCGCTGGATTATGCCAAAGTAAGGTATGAGGCAGGTGCGAGCAATTCTGTTGAATACACCGCTGCCAGAGTCCGCTTAGACAATGCCCGTGCTGACTTAATCAGAAACAAATACGACTACTTATTTAAAACTAAAGTGGTAGATTTCTATCTCGGTCAGCCAATTACATTTAACTGATGAAAAACAAGAAAAGACTCTACTGGGTCATAGGGATCATAGTAGTTATATTGTTGATTATTGCCGTTTTTTCAGGCGGTAAAAAAGAAGGCATCAACATTAAAACAGAAAAGGCCCAACTTCGCAATATTACCGAAACCGTTTCTGCTAGCGGAAAAATTGAACCTGAAATTGAGGTGAAAATCAGTCCTGAAGTTTCCGGTGAAATTGTGGAATTACTCGTAAAAGAAGGCGAAGCAGTTAAAGCCGGGCAATTATTGGTTAGAATTAATCCTGATTTGTACCAAAGTGCTGTTGACAGAGCTAGAGCTGCTGTTTTAAGTGCTAAGGCAAATTATTCCAATGGCAAAGCCAGACAGAGTCAGTCAGAAGCACAATTTACTGTTGCCGAAAAATCGTATAACAGAAATAAAAATTTACATCTACAAGGGGCCATTTCGGATGCAGAATTTGAACAAACTGAATCCACGTTTCAGGTTGCAAGAGCTGAAGTAGATGCCGCAAGAGAATCTGTAAAAGGCGGGCAATTTGGCGTTGAGAGTGCTGAAGCAAGTTTCAAAGAAGCGACTGACAATCTGCGTAGAACTACCATTTATGCACCAAAGGATGGCATTGTAACAGGCCTTGTAGTTGAAGAAGGTGAGCGCGTAGTTGGTACAGGAATGATGGGCGGCACAGAACTGATGCGCATCTCAGACCTCAGTGCAATGGAAGTGAATGTGGAAGTGAATGAAAGTGATATTGTTAAAGTAAATATGGGCGATACCGCCATTATTGAAGTTGATGCATACCTCAATGATAAATTCAAAGGTATAGTAACTGAAATTGGCAATATGGCTCTCAACTCTATGGGAACCGCCTCATTATCAATGGATCAGGTTACTAATTTCTCAGTAAAAATCAGAATATTGCCCGAATCATATCAAAAATTCACGTCTGCCGGAGACACCACTATTTCACCATTTAGACCAGGAATGTCGGCCACAGTAGACATCATGACAGCAAGTGCATTCAAAACGCTGAGCATCCCTATAAAAGCCGTTACTACTCGCGAAGACACCACCTCTTCAGGCATGTCTAAATACATCAAAAAGGAAGAAGATGAAGTTTCTGTTGAAGGCGATGAGACTAAAGAAGCTGTAATTTGTGTTTTTGTGAATGCTGATGGAAAAGCCCAATTGAAAGTAGTAGAAACAGGGTTTCAGGACAATAAATATATTCAAATCTTAAGCGGAATTAATGAAGGTGATGAAGTAATCACCGGTACGTATGAAGCCGTTTCGAGATTGCTTAAAAACGGCAGCAAAGTAAAAATCTCTTCAACTGAAAAAGAAGAAGAAAGCGAAAAAGAATAGGTCCGTTATGTATATCCTTGCTTTGGAAACATCCACAAGAATGTGTTCCGTTGCTCTTTTCGACGGCGAGCAACTATTGGTCTTTCATGATAATCTCGACACCGGCTATACCCATGCTGAGAAACTTCATGTACTCATTGCAAAAACCATTGATGAAGCCGGAATAAAAAGCTCCGACTTACAGGCAATCGCCGTAGGAAAAGGGCCAGGGTCATATACCGGACTTAGAATTGGCGTTTCGGCAGCAAAAGGAATGGCTTATGCCTTAGATATTCCTTTATTAGCTGTTGATTCCCTTCAAATAATGGCTTCGGCAATACCATCCGTCCAAGCAAAGGGACATTTGCTCTTGCCCATGACCGACGCCAGAAGAATGGAAGTTTATACTGCCATTTACGATGAGGATTTAACTCGCATTTCCGAAATTCAAGCCGAGATCATCGACGAACAATCATTTACCGAAATAAATGGTCGCTTGCTTATTTTCGGCGATGGCGCTGAAAAGTGCGTGCCTGTGCTAAATCATCTCGATTTCAATTTCATTCCTAATATTTGGCCAAGTGCAAGATTTATGGGGAAATTGAGTTTTGAATTGTATAAGAGTAATACGTTTGAAGATATTGCTTACTTTGAACCTTATTATCTCAAAGAATTTATCGCCGGTAAGAGCAAATCCACTTGAAATGAAACGGAACCTCTTTGCATACATTTTGATCTTTGCTTCGCTGTTAACCATCACATCTTGCCGCAAGGAGAACAGCAGTCAGGTTCCTTTAGTGGCGGTGGATATCACCATAAATCTCAATGACCCTCAGTTTATAAACCTAGCAGTACCAACGGGCTGGATTTACCTCACAGGCGGGTCTATGGGACTCATCGTTTATAGAAATAACAATACCGATTTCACTTGTTATGATAGGCACAGTCCCTACAATGTGGACGAGTATTGTAGAGTTTCGGTGAGTGATGACAACATAACAGCAATTGATGAATGTTCGGATTCCCAGTGGGTTCTTACCGATGGACAAGTAGTCCTAGGCCCGGCAGAGGCTCCTCTGAGGGCATATCAGACCAATTACAATCCCCCCTATCTGAGAATTTATAACTAAAGCTTGATAATGGTGTAACTATCATCCTTTGACCATGTTAAAGGCCAAGCTACTATTTATATTATATTAGGCTAATTATCCAAATAATATAAATTATTTTTATAGGGTGTGAAATTGCTATTTGTGACGTCTCGACTGCATACAAAATCACTTTTCATCAAGTCTATCAAATACCTGCATTATTTGCAAGTATAGCCCCCGTCAATAACCAATTCACTTCCTGTAACAAATTTCGATTCATCGGATACTAAATATAGAATTCCGTAAGCAATATCAATTGCTTCACCAACATGTCCTAATGGATGCAGGCTATCAAGATTTTTTCGGAATTCGGGGTCGTTTTTACCTAATTCTTCCACTAAAGGAGTCCAAATAAAACCTGGATGCACCGAGTTAACCCTTATGTTATCTTTTGCATAGGTTATCGCATCATTTTTAGACATTAATCTTACTGCACCTTTTGATGCATGATAAGGCGATAAATCTCCGGCTCCAATTATGCCATATATGGAAGAAAGATTTACAATACTACCGCCACGTCCTTTTTTCATATAAGGAATGGCATGTTTAGTACAGAAAAAAACTCCTTTAACATTTACATTCATCACATCATCCCATTCTTTCTCCGTTAATTCATGAGTTGGTTT
>JBDNHP010000336.1:0-2587 GCA_041688765.1 Flavobacteriales bacterium | reverse complement strand
GTCAGGAACTGTAATTGTGCCAACATTGGGCTCTATAGTACAGAATGGAAAATTCGCAGATTGCGCTCGAGCATTGGATAAGCAATTAAAAAGTGTTGATTTTCCTACGTTAGGAAGTCCAACGATACCGCACTTTAAGGCCATGTAATTTAAATCTTTTGGGGCGCAAAGATAGCCATTTCATATCGGTTGAGTGAAGCATTTTCAGTTTTCAAAAGTTATACACAAAACTGTGGCTTGATGCTGGGTTAAGGATAATTTTGGGCTCAGATAATATATCCTGAATGAGCACAGAAATAAAGCATCTTGAGGCGCTATGTCATCAAGTTAGAAGAGACATCGTAAGAATGGTTCATGGCCCTCAAAGCGGCCATCCGGGTGGGTCTCTAGGCTGCACTGAGTTTTTTGTCGCTTTGTATTTCGATGTATTGCGCAGTAAAGCACCTGACTTTTTTATGGACGGGAAGGATGAGGACATTTTCTTTTTATCGAATGGACACATCTCTCCTGTTTGGTATAGCACCCTAGCTAGAAAAGGATATTTCCCTGTTTCGGAGCTGAGTACATTTCGTTTACTAAATTCTAGGTTACAAGGCCATCCCGCCACAATAGAACATCTCCCGGGAATTCGAATTGCATCAGGTTCATTAGGTCAGGGCTTGTCGGTTGCCATAGGCGCTGCACAAGCTAAAAAAATGGATGGAGATCCTCATCTCGTATTTTCTTTACATGGTGATGGCGAACTGCAGGAAGGACAAATATGGGAAGCTGCCATGTATGCCAGTCATTACAAAGTAGATAACCTCATTTCTACTATCGATTATAATGGTCAGCAAATTGATGGGCCAGTTGATCAAGTGATGAGTTTAGGAAATCTTGGGGCCAAATGGACTGCTTTTGGATGGGAAGTATTGGAATGTGACGGCAATAATCTTTCCGCTCTTTTAGATACCCTGAAGTCCGCAGTAAACAAAACAGGTAATGGCAAGCCAATCATGATACTTATGCACACTGTAATGGGCAAAGGTGTTGATTTTATGGAAAATAGTCACAAATGGCATGGTGTAGCACCAAACGATGAGGAACTCGAAAAGGCCCTCAAACAGCTCGAAGAAACACTTGGTGATTATTAAGTGGCATGAGGCTTGCGTCTAAATATTATATGAAACAAGCCTTCTTTTTGGTTTTATGCTGTTTAAGCATCAGTATTGATTTACTTTCCCAAGACAAAACACGCATACTATTTGTTTTTGACGCGTCCAATTCAATGAACGGCTATTGGGAGCGCGAACGCAAAATAGATCTAGCGACTCGCCTTCTTTCAGAAACACTTGATGAGATGGGAAGTGCTGAAAATTTCGAATTGGCATTGCGGGTTTATGGTCATCAAACCAAGCATATTCCGGGTCAACAAGATTGTGATGATACCGAGCTTGTTGTTCCTTTTTCAAAAGCCAATAATCTAGTAATTAAACAAGCTTTAAGCAGAATCATTCCGCAGGGAACAACTCCAATTGCTCGATCATTAGAGAAGTCGGCAGAAGATTTCCCTGATGAGAAAAATGTTCGAAACATCATCATTCTTATTACAGATGGCATTGAGGCTTGCGATGAAGATCCATGCGCTGTTTCCCGCGCTTTGCAGAAGAAAGGGATCATTTTAAAGCCTTTCATTATTGGAGTAGGTATTGAAGAAAAATACAAAAGCACTTTTGAGTGTGTTGGGAATTATTTCGATGCTAGTGGAGAAGAGAATTTCAGAAATATTCTGAAAATTGTGATTACTCAGGCTCTGAATAACACAACAGCGCAGGTAAATCTTTTGGATGGCACAGGAAAAGCCCTCGAAACGGACGTTCCAATGAGTTTTTACGATCAAAAAAATGGGGCGTTGCTTTATAATTATGTTCATACACTAAATAGTAAAGGACTTCCAGATACGCTGAATATTGATCCGCTTTTTACATATCGACTTGTAATACATAGCATTCCTTCAATTGAAGTGAATGATCAAAAAATACAAGCAGGCATTCATACTATTATTGAAGTTCCAGCTCCGCAAGGATTACTCAATCTAAACTTTGGTACAGGCAGATCAGACTACCAGAATTTGAAATATCTCATTAAGAAGTCAGGTTCATGTTAAGTGATTCATGCTCAGAACTTTGGAGAAACCTGCAAATTATTGGTAGGCATGTATGATCTCGAGATCCTTACCCAGCCTCCTACCCTCATCAATAATGTAAAAATTACTGACGGTGAAACTAATGATGTTCTCATTCCACTTCCCGGAAGTTTAATGTTACAAGCTGGAGGCACCGGATATGGAGGCATTTTTGCGATTTTAGAGACTGAACAAAAAATGGTGATACAATTTAATGATCAAAATCCGGCAGGCAGATATACCTTACAACCTGGCAGATACCAAATCATTTACAGATCGAAGCATTCCAAACAAAGCATTTATACCTTAGAACGTAATTTCGAAATTCGTTCAGGAATTAGTACCAGTATATCTTTACAATGAATAATCACACATACATGATTGCAATAAGCGTTCAAAACACAAAAGATACCCGCTCAGGTT
>JBDNHP010000335.1:0-6602 GCA_041688765.1 Flavobacteriales bacterium | reverse complement strand
CTCAAATGGCAATAAATCAAAAGATCCAGATATACCGAGTTCTTTGCGCTGATTCATATATTCTAATCGGTCTGAAGAGAGTTCTACCAACACTTCCAGAGTGCTTTGCTTCTCCATTTCTAGCAGTACGCTGTAGTATGAAATAATCACTGCTTGAATTGTATTTTCAATTACTAAATCTGTATTTCCATCAGAGAGATTAGCGATCAATTCAAGTTTTTCCTTAGTTGTTCTTATTTTGAAGCCACTAAAAATAGTCCAATCCAGAGATGCAGCTGCTCCAAAACTATTAGCTTGAAGTTTCTCCTGAATGAATGCGGTTGGGTTGTTGGATTGATCCGCAATACTATTCCCATTGGTTAATAACAAATTGATAGAGGGATATGCTCCTGCCTCTCCCCATGCGTTATTTCTTGTTGCAATTTCAGACTGATTTTCGGCGATCTGAATTCCAAAATTATTTGTGAGAGCCTTAGTAATTGCATCATTCAAGCTCAAACTTTGCTGAGCATTTGTTTGGCTGAAGCACAATATTCCAATCCAAAGCAAAACAAAAATTAAGTGATTACACCCATTAATCTTCATCTTCGTGTGCAATTTGATTAACTTCAATTCTAGCTGGTTCCACGGATTCTCTATCTGGCTTTTGACCAGTCCAAATGCGTTTCACCAAGCAACGAACATCATTGAGGAATAAGAGATAAACCGGCAAAATAATAAGTGTAAGCAGGGTAACTATTAGAAGTCCATAAGCTACTGAAATAGCCATAGGGATCAGGAATTGGGCCTGAAAACTCTTATTAAGAATAAGCGGCGCAAGTCCTGCAATAGTGGTTACTGAAGTAAGCAATATTGGTCTAAATCGACTAAGCCCGGCCTTATAAACAGACTCTTTAACACTCATTCCGGCTTTCAAATTTTGATTAAATGCCGCAACAAAAACAAGGGCATCATTCACTAGAATTCCAATAAGCGCAATCATACCAAGAATGGAAAACAGAGAAATTTGAGCTCCGTGTACTCCATGTCCTAAAACAACACCCACAAATCCAAAAGGAATGAGCAAGAAGACCATTACACCTTGCCAAATGGAGCGAAAAGTAATGATGATCACCAGCAACATTAAACCAAAAATCAAAGGCATTACTGTTCCGATAGATTTTTGTGACTTTAATTGCTCCCGATTTTGACCTTCATAAGAAGCTCTTACACTAGGGAATTTTGAAATAATCGCAGGTATAATTTCTGCCCTCACATTAGCCATAACATCACTGGCAGAAACAGTAGAATTACCAATGTCGGCGCTTACTTGCATCTCTCTCTGTCCATACAAGTGATTAATAGCAACGATTCCCCTTTCTTGTTTCAGTTCGGCCAATTCCGACAATGGAAACTGTTTGCCATCAGAAGTTCTTATTCGCAGCTCTTCTAGGTCTGATATCTTTGATCGATCAGTCTCAGCATACCTCACCCAAACTCTCACCTCATCAATTCCTCTTTGTAAACGCTGTACCTCCTGTCCAAAAAATCCCTGGCGCAATTGATTTAATATATCTTGTTCCGAAAGTCCCAATAAATAAGCCTCAGGCTTTAAGCTGACTAATACTTCCTTTAATCCTTTCTGATTATTGTCAACTACGTCTTTAATGTCAGTAATCTCATTGAGTGCAGCTTTAAGTTCCGCATGTGCAGCTTGTAATTCTCCAGCATTATTACCCAATAGAGAAACAGAAATTGGTTTTCCAAATGGCGAAAATGATCCAAACGTGAGATTTTCGACACCATAATTTGCACCTATTCTTTGCCTGATCATAGCAGTGATTTCAAGAACTTTCATGTTTCTTCTTTCCCCATCCAAAAGAATAACATTTAAACTTCCGTCGTATGTATTTGGGCCTAAACGCTTATCAATTCCCACAACAACATCGAGAGAATCCTCCCTTTGGGCTTTGAGTTCTGAGTTAATCTCCCATACCGCAGTCTCCATCCTGTCAAGCGTTTCCTGAGTAATAGTCTCCCGTGTACCTGCGTACATTTGCAGATTAATATTAATATTATCACTCTCAATGAATGGGAAAAATGTAGTTTTTACAAAACCACTTCCTATGCCACCAATTACAATTATTATAAATAATGAAACTACAGCTAAAAATGTAAAGAGTCTATTCCCCATTGCAAACCTTAATATTGGGGCATACAAATTATCTCGCATATATGCGAGATAATTTTTCATTTTGTGCTCAATTAATCCAGGACTTTTACCCTTTGACATCGCCTTGGAATGACCGATATGAGCCGGCAAAATAAAAGCGCCTTCGATCAATGAGAATACCAGCGTTATGATTACTACTTTAGCCATCTCAGAGAAAATATCGCCCAATCTTCCTTCTATGAAAAAGAAGGTACTGAAAGCGATTGCCGTTGTGAGTACCGCAGATACAACAGAAGGTAAAACTTCTAAAGTACCATCAATGGATGCCCTAATTCTCGACTTTCCTTTTTCGTGATGACTATAAATATTCTCAGCAACTACAATACCATCATCAACCAGTATTCCGATTACAAGAATCATCCCGAATAGACTGATTACATTAATGGTTAGTCCAACTAAATGAGCCACAATGAACATCCCAGCAAAACTCACAGGTATCGATAGTGCAACCCAAAAAGCGAGGCGAGTATTTAAAAATAAAGCTAGGATAACCAAAACAAGTATAAATCCAATAACTCCATTCCAAGAGAGCAATTCAATCCGTTGATTGAGAACAACGGAACCATCGCGTATTATACTCAACTTGACTTCGCTTGCTTTGCTATTCCAATTTTCGATGTAATTTCTCACTTCTTCAGTGATGTTGAGCATGTCTTCTCCAATGAGATTGTTGACGGTAACAACTACAGAAGGATCGCCATTAAAGCTGCTTCTGCTCGGATTACTTTCGCTCCATTTATCTGAAAGAATTGCAATTTCATTCAACCGAATAATTCTGCCATCAGCTTCTGCTCTAACTACAATATCACCCAGCTCATTTGCATAGTACTCTTTGAATTTTCCTCTTATTAGGAGTTCTTCGTTGCTCCCTTTGATTTTGCCTCCCGTGGATTCCAGATTTGCAGAACGAATTGCAGCGGAAACCTCATCAAAACTCAAGCCCAGCGCCCTAACTTTGTCTTGGTCTAACGCGATTTCAATTTCTTGAGGAGGGAATCCGCTAAGCTCCACCTGTGAAATAAATTCCTTAGTCCGAAGCTCCGTTTCAATTTGTCGGCCGTAGCGCTTTAATGTCTCCAGATTTACATCACCACTGACAGCAAAACTGATAGCAAAATTGATTTGATCTTGTTTAAATATCACAGGGGGTTCCATCCCTATTGGAAAACTACTTATTCGATCAACGGCATTTTTGACATCTTGCAAAATCTCGTTCGTTTCTTTTGCGTCTTTAACTTCAACAGTAATGGTAGCAGAATTTTCAAGACTTGTTGACTTTACCTGATCAATACCCGCAACGCCTTTAAGATTGTCTTCAATTTTAATTACAATGCCTTCCTCTATCTCTTCAGGAGAAGCACCAGGGTAAACAATTTGAATGAGAACAATCTTAGATTCAGTTTCCGGAAAAAAGTTAGAAGTGATACTTTTCATCCCCAAAATTCCGGCGATTAGTAAAGCCGCAGTTATCAAATCTGCGGTTACGGGGTAACGGAAGAAATAGGTGATCAGCGATTTCATTGCTCAACTGTAACCCGCATACCGGGATGTGCATTGTTTATTGGTTCAGTTAGAATCCGACTACCATCAGGTATACCCCTAACCAAGGCTTGGCTTTCAGATAGTTTGAGCACTTGAACAGGAATACTTATAAGAACAGAATCCGCTGCTGCATACACAGCAGTGTCAGCCAAGAGCAAACGCCGATCTATGGTGATACAATCCTCCATTTTCTCCGAGAATATAGTGCCGTTAAGATACATTCCATCGCGAAGATTATCCCCTTGAATTATTGCATAAACATTTACCGTTTGTGTGCCGGGATCAATAAAGTCAGACACTCTTGAAATGTTACCCACCCAAGTGTCACTCCCGTCTGAAGATTTGAAATGAACGGAATCGCTTACACTCACAAATCCAATATCTTTCGATCTTATTGATCCTTCCACCTCATAGTCCGATGAACTCAATAATTCTCCTAATTTTTGTCCAGCCCTAACCAAGCTTCCTTTATTGAGCATTCCGACTGATACTATTCCATCAAATGGAGCAATAAGTACAAACTTTTCGATTCTTGCTTCCTGTGATTTTATGGTATAAAATAAATTACTCAAATTCTTGGACGCCACAAATAGTTTCTCCTTACTACTAGCAGGAACAGGTAATTCGCGCAAAGGTTTGTTTTCGTCAAAGCTATTAACGTAGTCTTCCCACTTGCCAAAGCTTTCTTTAAAATCGAGTTGAATATCTGGAAGAGCATTTGCTATTTGATTGAGAAATGAAGTTTTCTGCGCTAACAAAGTCATTCGCAGTTCCTCATCGTCCATTTTAACTAAAACATCTCCTTTTCTAAATCGATTGCCTTCTCTGAAATCATAAGTGCCTACGCTGATACCATTAACTTCTGCAAAAAGCTCAACCTTTTCTCTTGCCTTTACACTTCCTAAAAAGCTCGTCTCCGGGCTTAAGTCAGCATTATTCACAACACTTGCTCGTACTAATCGGGATGTAGTATTTACGACAGACTTGTTTGGATCATCCTTTAGACTTCCCAGATATTTGGCCAACATTATAGAACCAACTACCATTAAAAGACCTAGAACTACAAAAATTTGACGTCGGGTCATTGCGATATATTTCTGAGGCAAAGTTAGGAATGTTTCAGAAAATGAATGTGTGTTTTATTACAATGAATCAGCCTTTCAATAAATTAACAGTAACTGTAGCCATTTCAACATCAGGGTAAAAAGTTGAAACTTTAGGATCAGGATTTAATCCAGCTTTCGCCGCAATCCTTAAAAACACTTCCGCTTCCACTATATATTGATCAGAAAAAGCATGGGTAGCGTCATAGGCAGTAGCCGGCGTTTTTCCGAGATTAGAAGCTGTAATTGAAGGTTTGATGGTGTGCAGCTCAATAACCAACAATCCAAATTTTTTCACATACGGCGACCATTTTTTAAAATGTTCCAGCAAATTATCTTCTACCACATTATTGCTTAAACGTCTTCCTCTGCAGCAAAATGCACCGGTTGAAGTGCTCAGTCTTTCTGCATCCTGTAGTTCAGGTTCCTGCCAAATTCGATTATGATCTAAAAATGTTCGAACATTTAATAAACTGGACAATTCAATATTGTAATCTTCTCTCAAATCCCTATCCAGTAATTCAGGTCTGCCAATATCACCCCAAACAATTTTTGCCCAGATATCCGCTTTGATCAAATTCGCACGGGTGATTTTTAATGCAGCCTGATTATAATCTGCGCCAACCATAAATAACGGATGCTCATCCAGCATTTTCCCTCTTAATGTTCTTTGCTCAATAACATCAAACAAATGCTCCAAAAACGCCCCATTGCCACAGCCCATATCGAGAATTCCCTTGGGTTGCTCTTCAATAGGTTTGTTAAACATTTCAATTACAACTTCATCAATCCTGTTGAAGTAAGTAGAGTGTGCACCACCGCTTCCCCAAACATTCATTTCGCGGTCAACGTGCTGCTCAGGACCATTATCAGAAGGGTCCCTCAATGTTTCGGGATTTCCAAAGATTAACTCATCCGCTTTTCTGAACATTGGAAGATACGAAACGGTAACACCAAATGCACTTGCCCGGCGCGCAAAGAAAAGCCCTTTGTCTGTGAATTGATAAGTATTATTGCGGGCTTTAAACCAGCCCAGAAAAGTGTAGAAATCCAAAAGTTTTCTGAAACTTTCTGCATGTTCATGGTATTCTTCGGGCATAAATGAGGCCTCCATAAAATACTTATGAAACATCCCTCCCATCCCTAAAAGCACGGTTGATGGTGCAATTAGAACTCCCTCTATATGTTTTAATATTTGATTTTGAACTTCTCGCTCCAATTCATTCTCCGAAAAAACTAAACCAAAATTTGATTCAAATTTTTTAAATATCCCCTCCATTACTTGAAATGCTTCAGGCGCAAATTTTCGAGCGTGATAATTGCCCGACAATTTCTGCAAAGCAACCACATCGGCATATAAAGCAAAATGCTTGAAAGCATGTTCAGTCAGTTCATTAATTGAATATATTACTTTATTTAATCTATTATTAACATCTTGGTTTAACCAACCCTGAGAAGCCATAATTCGCAATGAAGCATTCAAATAACCTTCATTTGCTATAAATTCAACACTCAACTCTGAGATATCAACAGATCCTTTATTTAATATATAATTAGTAATATCTTTCTCATACAAGGCAAAAGCAACCGGTGCCGTTACCAGTCCATCAAGATATAAAAACAAGTCAGCCCTCAGCTGTCGAGATTCCAATTGTGTTAGCATGTTTGCAATTTACTACAATTAAAAATTTATTTGGTTATGTGAAAATGAAAAAGGTGATAAACCTTTCGTCTACCACCTTTCG
>JBDNHP010000334.1:0-2502 GCA_041688765.1 Flavobacteriales bacterium | reverse complement strand
GGGAGTAGGACCGGAAACATTAACTTACACCTACACCGATGCTAACGGTTGCATTAATACCGATCAATTAATTGCTACTGTAGATCCCCTACCCGTTGCAAATGCAGGACCAGATGTTATTTTATGTAATGAAGATGTTCCGTTTTCTTTAATCGGAGGGCCGGGTGTTGGGCTCTGGAGCTTAATCTATCAAGAAACATCCTCTACATTATTCGGTAATATCTACACTCCTTCAGGAACTGGAACTGATACTATTCAATTTTCATACTTTGATGCCGCGGGATGTTTTGATTCCGACATCAGAACTATAACGGTAGTTGAACCTCTTATACCCAACGCTGGAACTGACATAGAAGTTTGTTTTGATTCTGACCCAATCCAACTAACAGCTGTTGAAAATGGCGGAGAATGGACCTTAACTCTGGAAAGTAGCGGAAACATCACTTCTGAAGGCGTATACACTCCAGGCATTGTTGGTAATGCTTTTGCAGTCAATTGTTTTCAAACTGCAAATTGTGAACGCTGCGATACTTTGATCATTATAGTTCAACCTCTTCCTTTCGTTGATGCTGGCTCGGATATAAATCTTTGCGAAAACAGCGCCGCGCAATCACTTATTGGCGAACCTGCGAGTGGCACATGGAATTTCCCTTCAACTTTTAATCCTGACACGCTGAATGTCGGATCTACCACCTTCTGTTATACTGTTATAGACCCAATTACATCATGTCCTAATACGGATTGTCTTGATGTGATAATTAGTGTTACGCCTTTGCCATCATTCCTAATTCCTGATACAGTATGTGTAAACACAGAAGTGAATATTATCAACACTAGCGACTGCAATTGTGAATGGATTTGGGATTTTGGAGACTTTAGCCCGACATCCACTCTTCCAAATCCAATACATGCTTATGCTGAAACAGGAGTGTTTGATGTCACTCTGATTCTGCTTTCTGATGACGGCTGCGGCGATACAACAATCAACACAATAACAATAATTGCCTCACCTATTCTTAATTTTAGTTTTGATCCTTCCTTCGGATGTGGGCCTTTGGAAGTTAATATTGATAATAATTCTACAGGCAATCCTATTAATTATTTATGGCAAATTGAAGGAATCCCTGACACACAAGAAGAGAATCCAGGCATAATTACATTTCCACCGGCACCTTGTGATTCAATTTATTATACGATTCAACTAATGGTTTGGAATCAATGTGAAAGTTTTACTTCGATTGATTCAGTTAAAGTGTATGCTCTACCTCAACCCACTTTTGAGGTAAATACAAATACAATATGTTCACCGGATACCATACAAATAATAAATTCTACCCAATGTGAATGGCAGACAATTTATTCTTGGGATTTTGGAGATGGTGAAACAAGTATGTCACAAGCCAACCTTTTGCAGCATATCTACAGCACCGATTCATTGGCTTCAGTATATCAACTTGAGTTAAGTGCAACAAACTTTTGTGGGACAACAAGTGTAATTGATTCTATTATTGTTTTGCCAAATACAGTAACATCTTTTTTTAACGCTTCAAATCTTACTGGCTGCCCTCCACTAACTATTGATTTCACTCAAGTTACTGATGAGTTTCTTTTTTGGAATTGGGATTTTGGAGATTTAAATACAAGCCTTGATTTAGACCCTTCATATACTTTTTTTGATCCAGGTGAATATTCAGTTATACTCTTTGTTACAAATGGCTGTGCAGAAGACGTAATGGAACAAGTTGTAACAGTTTTACAAGGACCAGAATTTGATTTCATTTCAAGTCCTGCTATTGCTTGTGCAGGCCAAAATATTTCATTTAACCCCTTTGGCGCGGATATAACAGGTTATGAGTGGGATTTTGGCGATGGTAATTTCAGTATCGAGACATTTCCTGAACATTCATATACTTCTGAAGGCATATTCAATGTTGAATTAAATGTTGTTTCAACCATCAACGGCTGCCCTGGAAGTGTTATTAACGCTGTTACCATCGTTACTACACCCATGGCCGAAATACTTGCAAATCCTGCTGCTGGCTGTGTGCCGCTTACAGTTGATTTTGACAATGCTACATTAAATGGGGATTACTACAGTTGGACATTTGGTGATGGTAATTCTTCTGGGGATCCATCACCAATTCATATCTATAACTCAATTGGAACTTTTACTGTAAATTTAATAGCCTCTAATATCTTTGGCTGTACCGATTCCGCCTTCACCAATATTGTTGTTCACCCGGTTCCAATTGCAAATTTTAGCTTTGATTTTGATACAATATACAATCCCGAATTATTAATAGATTTTACAAATCTATCAGAAGGGGCTATAGGCTACCTATGGGATTTTGATGACGGTGATGATTCGAATTACGCTCACCCACAACATGCATATTTGATAGACGAAACTTGCACTTATGCCCCTCAGCTTATTGCCGTAAATCAATATCAATGCCGAGATACAGTAATAAAATTAATTACTGTTCCGCGTGATATGCATGT
>JBDNHP010000333.1:0-11863 GCA_041688765.1 Flavobacteriales bacterium | reverse complement strand
ATCATCGGCATATAGATGCATACCCTATCACCTTTGCCAACACCATTTCGTTTAAGAATATTGGCAAAGCGACCAACTTCAGTATGCAATTCTCGGTAGGTGAATCGCAAACCACTTTCGCGAGGATCGTTAGGTTCCCATATAATTGCCGTTTGATCGGCCTTATCCGCTAAATGGCGATCGATACAGTTTTCAGTAATGTTGAGGCGAGCATCACAGAACCATTTTACGGAAGGCTCGTCAAAGTTCCAATCTAGCGTTTTAGACCAAGGCTTTTGCCATTGAAATTCCTGTGCGATTTCATCCCAAAATCGCTCAGGGGATTCAACACTTTTCTGATAAACTTGAAGATATTCTTCGAATGATTTGATGCGCATTTTATCGATTATAATGAGAGTAGGGCATGAAATTTACAAATAAATGCAGATTTGGATGGCCTTAATTATCAATTCCCTCTATTTCTTTTGATATACCAAGTGGGAACCATAAAACCCTTAGTAGAATTACCATAACCCCCACCTAAAGGCATATTAATATCATCTCGCATTTCGAAATGCAAATGAGCCAAGTAAGAACCATGTGCATTGCCGATTGTGCCAATTTTTGAACCTCTCTTTATCCAATTGCCCATACTTACAAATACAGTATCACAATGTGCATAAATCGACTCCACCAAAGAACTGTCTTCATTCATGTGGATTATCCTGATTACCCAGCCCCAACCACCACCATGATCTTGTACTCCTTTCACATAACCATTGGCAACAGCAAAAATAGGGTCGCCTAAATCCGAATTACCACCTGTATTTGCATTCCAGTCTTCACCCAGATGATAATTCTCTCCAAACTCCTGCGCATTATAGTAACCTGATGCATCTGGAAAACCAACAGGGAAACTATAGCTCTTTGCCATAAATTCAGAATTGGCAATAAAGAGATTTTTGAATCCGATAGAATCGGGGACTTCCTCGGGTTCAGCAACAATTAATGAATCCGACGCGGGCAATTCGAAATCCGAATTCGCCCCTTCTGATTTGCAAGAGACAAAAACAAAAATCGAAATGTATAGCAATACTAATTGGTTCATAGAGTTGAAGTTGTGTCCATTTCAGAAATCGAATCTACTTCGATCATGGGAGGATCTATACATTTAAAACTATATCTCACTTTATCGAAACCATATAAATTTAATTCTGCATCTTCAATCGCCTCTTGAAAAAGGACAGAAAAAGTTTTATCACAAGATTGAAAACAATAAATGCTGCCTCTATGTGGAATGCCCATCACTCCCGCCTCATAGTCTGATTTCAAACAGATATATCCATTAAATACGGTGTCAATTTCACTAATAAATCGCAAATCAGAAGATTGATACAATGGATTAGATTCCATTTCACTTTTGATCAGATCAATCATTTTGCTTTCGTCCATCATAAATCGAATATAGCTGATGGTAATCAATCCACTTGACTTAACTCCCTTCTTTTCACATGAAAGATAAAAGCCTCCATCAAACTCTTCTTCCTGCGTAATTATCCAATCTCCGGTAAAATCAAATGTCAATCCAAAATTAGAAAAGTGTTGATCCGGACCGAGGTCATATTGTGAACAAGAAACTAAAGATAGCAAAAAAAGTGCGCATATAAAATACTTCATCATTTATATTTTTTTTTATCTTTTACATATATGAATTCTCAGCAAACTCCTTTAACCGAACAAGGTATTTGATTGATTCCCTTTTGAAAGCTCCTCGTATAATCAATGCCAATAACTTTATGAAGAAACTCAAGACCTTCATTTCATGATATATTGTAAAACGAATACCCACATGACTTAGTGTTCCAAAGTGAATGCTAACCAAAAAATATAAATACCCTTGGCATCTTGAATTCCGTGGGTAGTTATCATTTTCTGAACATGAAATAAACCGCAAGAACTAGACAGGCAAATCCCGCAAGATGATTCCATTTAATATTTTCCGTTTTGAAAGCAATTAAGGTGAATCCAGTAAAAACGATAAGTGTAATTACTTCCTGAATAACCTTTAATTGCAAAAGTGTAAATGGACCACCATTTCCAACATACCCTATTCTATTGCCCGGTACTTGAAAACAATACTCAAATAGCGCTATACCCCAAGAAATCAAGATAATTCCAATCAGTCCGAGCTTTGCTGTCAATTTCCATTCATGAAACTTGAGATGACCGTACCAGGCCAAAGTCATAAATGCATTAGACAAAACCAACAATAAAATACTCATTATTCCTTTAGACATCGTTCTGAGAATTTGTCCAAATATATGCAGAAAGCAATCCTAGACTCAATAAAAATTAGCACAAAAAAACCGACCACGTAGGTGGCCGGTTTTAATACTTTTGAAAAATAAATTTCTAGTTCTTTTTCTCTAGTAATCCTTGGTATGAATTACTGTTTGAATCAATGATTTTGTAAACATAAAGGCCATTAGATAGTGCAGACAAATCTATCGTTCGGTTTTGCAAATTCGAGCTCATCACTTGTCTTCCACTCATGTCCATAAGTATCAACTGAGCATTATTTGCATCAACTGTTAAAACAAAGTTGAAAATTCCATTTGAAGGATTTGGATAAACTTGGATCGCTTTATTAGCCGATTCGGCAATACCAACACCTTCTTCAATTGTAATGCAATAGTCTTCAATTTCACCATATTCCATGGTTTCACATGGCCCAGGTGCTACTCCACCAAATCCGAAATATTTCATGCTCACGCGCATTCTGGTTGAGCCGATTGGCGTGTTATCAGGGACTGTGAACGTTCCGGAATTTTCGTCAGGTGACGCGGAGAAGCTTTGATAAACAATTTCATTTGCTTCAAATCCCCCATTCTGATTGTAATCAACCCAAACTATCCAAAACTCATTAAATTGAAAGCCTCCAAAACCTGGATTCAAAGTGACTATGTAGGTGTTATTAGTTTCAAGTATTGTAGAGATATTCGTATAATCCCCATAACCATTATCGCTCTCGGTACTGTTGTCTATCAAATTCAATCGTACACGTGATATCCACTCTTCTGTTGCGTCTTCAGCTATAGTTTCGCAATAGTCAGCATCTGCGCAGTTTCCACATCCAGGGGTATTAAAAGAAAAGAAAGTTGAATATCCAGAACCTTCCTCACCTGCACAATTTGATTCAATCCGAATGTCATAATCCGTGCAAGCTTCCAAACCTGCAAATTCAAAAGAAGTGCCCCCTACGTTCTCAGTAGTTGTAAAATCGTTTGCTCCCGAAACTGAAATCCCCACATTATAGGATTCTGCTGCAAGAATTGATTCCCATGAAACAAACACACTGTTTGCACTAATTGACTCTATAGCTGTAAAAGAGGCATCAGGAGCAACACAACAGCCGTCTGTAACAAAATTGTAAGAATTAGACCATTCACCTGATTCTCCTTCACAAATGGAAAAAAGCTGTACTTCATATTCAGTACACCATAATAATACGTCAAAATTGTACATTCCATCAGTAATTCCCGGCACCGAAATCCAATCTGGATTGCCCACTGCACGATATTGCAAATCAACACTTAAAACGGTTTCAAGAGCAGTCCATGTGGCTGTAAAATCTACTCCGTTTTCAGAATTTAAACTCACTGAAAATGGATTCAAACACTCATTAGCAGAACAATTATTGATCAGAATATTCAATGAATTGAAAACATTTAATCGTCCTCCTGTAACCGTCTCTGTTAAAAGTTGAGGCGTTTGATCCACTCCTTCGAACAAAGCCTGACGGATAAGGTCTGCACCCGTTTGCGGATCAGAATGAACTACCCCCATTAATGAAGGACAAGGAACAGAATACAAAAGTGCAATAGCGCCTGCCGTGAGTGGGCTCGCAAAAGATGTCCCACTTGTTGCTCCATAATTACTAGAGCCTGAAGTAGTCCAAACATTATCGCCGGGAGCTCCCAAATCAATAGTAGTCAACCCATAAGCGGAGAATGTGCGCATGTCATTATTATCTGTAGCCGTAACGGAAATCATGTAATCACTTCCACAACCTGTTGGTAAATCTCCAACTACATCAATATTTACATTATTGTTCGCAGTTGCTCCGCAGCTCAAAATCCCTACTTCCCCGAGTGCATCATAAACAGCGCACCATAGAGGTGCTTCTTCCGGACTTCCTCCATCAATTCCCCAAGACGCATTAGTTGCAACCACAAAAGCCCCTAAAGTTCCACCCGAAACCTCGTATTGGTTCCTCAGTACTAAGGGGTAATTATATGCCTCCACAACACTTGCTTCATCACCCAAGTTTTCTCCTGCAACGCTCATTATTTTAACATTCCAATTGATGCCTGAAACACCAAGATCATTATTACCCTTTGCGCCAATCATCCCCATAACCTGAGTTCCATGCCCTCCTTCAAAAACATTGTTGTCTGATTCAGACTGAACATTCCAGCCGTCATAGTCATCCACAAATCCATTACCGTCATCATCCACTCCATTATTTGGTATTTCATTGGTATTCACCCAACGATTATCAACCAAATCCGTATGCATCAGATTTCCCCCTTCTACTACACAAACCACTATTTGATCGCCGGTTGCGGTTGTGCCTCCGGTGGTAATATCCCATGCCAAATCGGAATCGATGTCTTTATCGTTTCCATTCACATGGTGCCATTGAGACCCAAATTGAGGGTCGTTAGGCGTTTCACGCTGCTGAACATAATGATTAAACTGAGCAAGCTCAACAGCTTGATGAGATCTTAAACGCTCGAGCATATATTCATCGTCCACTTCAGGATTAAAACTCAATTTCCAAATATTCATGAGGAGACTTAAATCATCCTCTACTCTCAGCCCAGATGAGATTCCGTAAATATGAGAAATGTCTTTTATTAATTCTGAAGGATGGTGACCATCTTTCATTTGCACAAGTGCTTGACCGGGTATATAGGGCGCACTATTTTGACCTATTGAAGCAAAATAAATTAATGCAAAAAAGAGCAGCGCAGGTAGCTTTTTCATTCGCGTTTTTATTGGATATGAATTGGTTTCGAGCCTAAATTTACAACTAATACAGTTTTAAGGCCTCAATTCCTCCTGTCTCTTTAAAACTGTTTATATCACACAATCTCTTAATTACTGATTATCAGAGACATAAAATTTCATTTCTGTTTAGCTTTACAAGGATGCGTTATAAATTGCTCTCAGCTACTCCTGAATGAAGACTCGTTTAACGCGGGGTGAAATGGATGTAAGTATTTCATAGGCAATGCTGCCCGCCCATTGCGATAATTCTAGCACCGTAGGACTATCACCGAAAACTATTACATCATCGCCTTCTTTAACATGCAAGCCACTCACATCAATCATCAACATGTCCATGCAAACATTTCCTATTACTTTGCACTTTTCACCGCTAACACTTACCCAAGCTTTGCCTTGTCCTAAGCTCCTTCTATAACCATCTGCATAGCCGATTGGAAGAATTGCGATCTGCATAGCTTCCTTTGCAATAAAAGATCGTCCATATCCAACAGAGCTTCCGGCCGAAATATCACGAACCTGAGAAATTATAGTGCGCAAAGTGCTAACCGGCTTAAGTCCTAGCTCCTCTTTTATGGGTTCAATGCCGTATAATCCTATACCCAATCTCACCATGTCATAACGACTTTGAGGAAATCGTAACATCCCCGCTGAATTAGCCAAATGACGCAATACAGTATGCTGAAGTGCCGACTGAATAACAGAACTCATGCGTTCAAATTTCGCAATTTGCTCAAGACTAAAAAGATCAAAAGTTTCGTCTTCTGAAGCAGCCAAATGTGAAAAAACAGATACCACTTTAAGTTCCTTACTTTGTTTCAAAATAGCACAAAGTTCATTCAATTCATTTTCAGAAAAACCCAAACGGTTCATGCCGGTTTCCAATTTAATATGAACCGGCCAGGGCCATTTTCCAGTATGAAAACTGAGCTCCTTTTTAAAGTTCTTAAGTGTTGTCAAACTGTAAATTTCCGGTTCAAGTCTATACTGAATTATAGACTCATAACTGCTTCGTTCAGGATTAAGAACAAGGATAGGTAAACTGATTCCGGCTCTTCTTAAACTGACTCCTTCGTCAGTATACGCAACGGCCAGGTACGCAACCTTTTGATACTCCAGAATTTTAGCAATTTCTATGCTTCCACTTCCATAAGAAAAAGCCTTCACCATGGCCATTATACCCGTCGTTCCTCCTATTTCATTTCTAAAAAGATTGAGGTTATGTTGCACCTTTCCTAAATCTATCTCCAAAACTGTATCATGTGCCTTTTCCTGCAAGCGTTTTATAATTCGCTCAAACCGAAATCGTCGTGCTCCTTTAACTAGAATTAAAGAATCAAGCATTTGTTCCGGATTCAAACCCTCTAGTAATTCATCAGTATTATTATAAAATGTAGTGTTGTTTATAAATTTTATTTCACTGTTTCTAAATGAAATTCCTGCGGCAATGAGTATATCAATTTTATGCGCTTGCATAAGTTCCGCAATCGAATTATACAAGGCAGACTCTGATAGGCCTGTTTGTTCAAAATCACTGAGAATAACAATCTTCTTTCTCCCTTGAGCTTGTTGATCCAGAAAGTCGAGTGCGATTTTGAGTGAATATAAATCTGCGCTATAACTGTCATTAATTATCCTCGACCCATTAATTCCCTCGAGCAACTCCAACCTCATTTCAACCGAATTCAATCCAGCAATCCGCTCTGTTAGAATGTCCTCAGCCATCCCTCCATCAAGTAAAAAGCAGGAAGTGGCAAGAGCATTCTTGCTAGAGGCCTCATCTGTAAAGGGAATTTCAATTTCAAAAACCTTGCCCTTCCAATCCAATTTAAATACACTCGAATCAGCTCCTATTGTTTTTTCCATTACCCGTAAATCCGCTCTAGAGCTTCCCATGGACCAAGTCACTAACTCCCCTTTAAACCCTGAAGTCTTCGCAGAATTCATCAATAGCTCATCATCTGCATTTGCCACCAAGCGTTTGCAATTCTTAAACAATATCGCCTTTTCCGCAGCAAGTGTCGATTTAGACTCAAAATTCTCAATATGAGCTTCACCAATATTTAAAAATAATCCTACATCAGGTTGAATTATTCGCTCCAACGAAAGCATTTCTCCGGGCTTAGAAATTCCCGCTTCAAAAAGGCCAATCTCATGCTCAATGCTAATGTTCCAAACGGATAGCGGAACTCCTATTTGTGAATTATAACTTCGAGGACTTCTTATAATGCTCTTGTCAGCGGCGAGCAATTGATTAATCCACTCTTTAACCACCGTTTTGCCATTACTTCCTGTTATAGCTACAACTTCAAGGTGGAATTGTTTTCGGTGATATGCGGCGAGATTTTGTAAAGCTTTCAAGCAATCTTCAACTTGGATGAAAATACATTCCGGAAAGTCAGAAAAGTTTATAACCCGACTAACCATGAAACACCGAATTCCATTCTGTCTTGCTTGTTGTATATAGTCATGTCCGTCTTGTCTCTTACTACTCAAGGCAATAAAGAGGGTCTCTGCGGGCATGCTGATTTTCCTCGAATCGATGCTGAGATAACGTATGATTAAATCATGGTCGCCATAATCCAGAGAGCACTTGGCATTCAATGCTTTGCATATTTGAGCGATTGAATACATTATACTGATTGAGGGTCGCTGTCCTTGGCTTGCTGATGCTTTTCTGATTCTGCAGTCTTCACAGGAGTTCCATGAATAAAATAAGACCCCTCTCTTTTATCCTTCATAGATTCACAAAAGGCCTCTCTACTTAGCGGAACATAATGATCCTTTTCTCCCAATTGTACGAGTGTATTAGCATCATTAGTCCGGTGTGAAAAATTGGCCAAATTACCCGTATGAATACAAACAGCGTGCACTTTAGTTACAAACTCTGCTATAGCTAACAAATGAGGCATTGGACCAAAAGGCCTGCCAAGATAATCCATGTCTAGACCGGCAACTATTACGCGCACGCCACTATTTGCCAACCTGTTACACACACTAGGTAATTCATCATCAAAAAATTGTGCCTCGTCAATTCCTACCACTTCAACATCTGTGGCTAGTAGAAGAATTTGTGATGAGTGTGGAATAGGAGTGCTACGTATGGAGTTTCGATCATGGCTAACTACCTCTTCTTCGCTATACCTTATATCTAGCATTGGCTTGAAAATCTCGACTTTCTGACGAGCGATTTCAGCCCTTCGCATTCGGCGTATCAATTCCTCCGTTTTACCCGAAAACATTGACCCGCAGATCACCTCTATCCAGCCCTTTTTACGGCCTCTATTGCTATAACTTTCCAAAAACATGGCCCCCAAAGGTAGCTAATTGCCTTTGCAAGAATATCATTTCAATGAAACGATAGTTTATTTTCAAAATGTGCAAGGGTGTGCTTGCAAATCGTACTTTCGTGCAAATGCTTTGAGAAAATGAGACCTGTTTTATTTTTTGGCTTAATGATGAGCTTACTTGTGGCGTGCTCTAAAGAACCGGGTGAAGGCGGAAATGCCAGTATCTCCGGAACAGTTTTGGTTCAGGCACGTGTGCTTTTGAATAATCCCAACACCATTGTTTACGAAGCCCCAGCCCCTGATATTGATGTGCACATCATTTATGGCGACGGCCCCGGTCCCGATGACCGCATACTAACCAATTACGATGGTGAGTTCCAATTTAATTACCTGCGCGAAGGAAAGTACACTATTTACGTTTTTTCCAAAGACACAACCGATACAGCAGTAAATGGACAAAGCCCTCAGGATATGACCATCATTCGTGAAATCGAAATTACAGACCGTAAGCAAGAGTTGGAATTAGATCCTATTATGATTTATGACAATAATTAATCGCTCGGCTACTTTAGTGTTGTTTTTGTTCAGCTCTTTAACTCTATTCGCTCAGGTCAATGATGCCGGGCTATGGATCTCGCTTGGCGCTAAAAAAGAAATAACAAAAAAAATAAACTTGTCCGCCGAAAATGAGCTCCGATTCAATGAAAATATAACCGAGTTAAGAACTGCTTTTGTTGATCTTTCCGGCGATTTCAAAGTAAACGATTTTATTAAACTCGGAATTAACTATCGATTTGGGAATCGAAAGCAAGAGAATAACACCATGCAACTCAGGCAAAGATGGGCATTTGATCTTATACTCAAAACTAAAGTAAAAGAACTTGCAATTGAATACCGAAGCAGATTTCAACAAAGCATAGAATCCATCTCTGCCGGTGAATTTGACATAGAATTTAATCGAACTTTCAGAAATAAAATAAGCTTTGAACACAAAGTTTACAAAAAAACAGATGCCGACATCAGTGCTGAAATATTTAGCTCCAAAAAAGATGGAGTGCATCGCTTGTCAGACGTGCGATTAACCACCGGCCTCAGTTATAAACTTAAAAAGCGAAAAATTATAAAACTTGGATACTTATTCCAAACGGAACTTCAACAAGCCAATCCTGCAAGGGATTTTGTTATCGTTATCGGATATAAATACGAATTTAAATAATTATTTAAATTTAATCCTTTAATTCCAAAACTACCGGACAATGATCACTGTGTTTTACATCCGGTAAAATCCTAGCTGCGTCCAATTTGCTAGCCAGTACCGAGCTCACCATATTATAATCAATCCGCCAACCCAAGTTTTTGGCTCTTGAATTTGCTCTGAATGACCACCAAGAATATTGATGTGGCTCCTTATTGAAATAGCGAAATGTATCAATGAATCCTGACTCCATAAATTTACTCATCCAAGCCCGCTCTTCAGGTAAAAACCCGGAGGAATTCTTGTTAGAAACCGGATTGTGAATGTCAATTTCCTTATGACAAATATTGTAATCACCTGAAATCACAAGATTCGGAAGTTTTTCCTTCAGCTTTGAAATATAATTGCTGAAATCTTCTAGCCATACCATTTTAAAGTCTTGTCGATGTTCGCCGCTGCTACCTGAAGGATGATAAACACTGATTACGGAAAAAGCATCAAAATCCAATCGCAACATTCGTCCTTCTGAATCATAAATTGGAATCCCCATACCGTATTCTACATGATTCGGTAAAATTTTACTGAAGATCGCAACCCCGCTGTAACCCTTCTTTTCTGCGGGATACCAATAACAATGGTATCCAAGCTCACTAAAAACGTTCACATCAAGTTGATCGGGGCTGGCTTTAATTTCCTGCAAACAAATAACGTCCGGATTTTCTTCACCAAGCCATTCCGAAAATGATTTTGAAAGTGCTGATCGTATGCCATTCACATTGTAACTTATAATTTTCATGCTCTTTTTGCGTATTGATAAATGCTGATCGCCAAATTTAAGGAATAGCTTAAGCCGTAGCCAGAATATATCTTTGTGTCAGCATCTACTTTGAAGAAATACATATACATACCGCTATTGGTTTGGCTAACCTGCCTGTGTACTTCATTAATGGCCCAAATTGATAATACCGAAAAACTCAAGCTTTTCCTACCCGGTAACGACACACTTGCTATAGACAGCCTAAGTATTGTCCCAGAAAGTTTTCAAATCATGACAAAAACCGGTGAAATTATCAATCAAGATTGTTACCATATCGATTTCGCGAAAGCCCAAATAATTGTGAAAGAAAATTGTCAATCCGATACCATTTTCATTTCCTACCGCACTTTTCCCCTCAACTTTGATCAGAAGCACTTTATTTATAATCGAAAACTTATTCAAACCGAATCGCCGAGTGCCTTTGATCCCTTTGTTTACCGACAAAACGAAGAATCACGTAGCTATGGTCTTTCTGAATTAAATAAAAGTGGATCTATTTCAAGAGGGATTGCTTTCGGAAATAGTCAAGACCTTTCTGTAAACAGCACCCTCAACTTGCAGCTCAACGGCAAAATCACCCCTGAAATCAATGTTCTGGCTTCCATTACAGATGATAATTTACCCATTCAACCACAAGGAAATACTCAACAGTTGCAGGATTTTGATAGAGTGTATATCCAACTCTATAATGATAAATCCAAACTAACTGCCGGTGATTTTCAATTGAAAAATAGAGATGGCTATTTTCTAAAATACTTCAAAAGAGCACAAGGGGCAACTTTTGAAACCAAAATTCCATTTGATAATCAAAAGTCTCTATTGGTTGAAACTAGCGCTGCTGTTTCAAAAGGAAAATTTGCCAGAAATCTAATTCAGGGAATTGAAGGAAATCAGGGTCCATACCGATTGAGGGGCGCTGAAAACGAACGATTTATTGTGGTTTTAGCAGGAACGGAAAGGGTTTACATCGACGGGCGACTTATGCAGCGGGGTCAGGAATTCGATTATATCATCGACTACAACACTTCTGAAATTATTTTTACCCCCCGACAATTAATCACCAAAGACCGAAGAATCGCTGTTGAATTCCAATATTCCGATAAAAATTATGCACGATCCCTTTTACAGGCTCATCTCCTATGGGACTCTCCAACAAGTAAAACCTGGTTGAGTATTTTCTCTGAACAAGACAGTAAAAACCAACCGCTGCAGCAAGAATTAGATGATGAACGCAGAACTGTGCTCGCAAACGCCGGTGATGACCCACAAGATGCGGTTATTTCCGGAATAGAACAAGTAAGCTTTTCCAATGATCGTGTGCTTTATGCTATTCAAGACAGCCTTGGTTATGATTCTATATTCGTTTGGAGCACGGATCCTGGTATTGCCGTTTACCGCATTTCCTTTTCATTGGTTGGAAGTGGACAGGGCGACTACATCGAAGACATTTTCACAGCAGATGGAAAGGTTTATAAGTGGATTGCTCCTGACACCATAAACAATGTGATTTTT
>JBDNHP010000332.1:0-6021 GCA_041688765.1 Flavobacteriales bacterium | reverse complement strand
TTTTCGTCGCAAAGCACAAAAATGGAGGATGCCGCTTCCAATGCTTCTTGAAGAACATCGAGCGGAGTCTTTACATCAAATATTATGGTAGGCTTAATTCGCATTTTGAGAGGAAGATGAAAAGGAATGTTTTAGCAACAAGGTGTAAATTCAGAGCATGAAAGAGAGCGGAGAGTGGATTGTTGAATACATTAACACTCCAGCATCATCAATCCTCATTTTTAGAAGATTCCCCAATAAAGTAATCTTTCTTGCTTTTAAAAAGTACATTAAACGTAGTAAGCGAGCCATAAATACGGGTAATGTATTGCTGCAAATTCACCTTTTCTTCATCATTCAGCTTGGCATTACTGTTGATTTGTTGTTCCATAACCCGAATCCTGTCGCGGAGCATCACTATTTTATGGAAAAAGGTTTCAATCGGAATTTCCTTTGCTTTCAGAGAAGTATCAGCAGGTTGAAGAATCATTGTCCCACCATCCCATTTGTCGCCTAAATCAACAATTTCACTAACATCATAATATTGATCGAAAACGTTTTGAACGGCATCAATTACATCGACTAACGTTAAGGATTTATCAATAATAACAGGCTCTTCCAGCATTTGCATCCCATCAAATTCCTTAGCTATTTCTTTTTCGCCTTCATTTCTGAAGTAAACGCGATATACATCCTCGTCATACCCAAATATCACCCCTTCTCCGAATTTTGGATGATTAACTTTAGCACCAAGTCCTAGTTTCATGATTAATAGCTTATTAGGTTTATAAATTATCCTTGAGTTTGCTTTTCGAATATCGGATATTTTTTAAAATAATTTCAACATTGTTTTTTGGCTGTATTAATCGAAGAAAAACCGAAGAACCAAGCACTTGATCGCTATGTCGCTTTTTGATTTCATAATCCCAAATCCCCTGATTGTAAGTTAATTCTAAATGACCTGTTGTTTGTGTCCAATATTTTTTTATTATCTTAGTACTCTATGAAAGGATTGTTCTCAAAATTAGGGTTTGTTGTAGGAGTTTTTCTTGCACCCCTAGCCGGTTCTTATTTTTCTATGTCAGCTCAAGTGCCTTTTAACGGCATGTATGTAGAAGAAATTCCCATTCCAGCGGCAATTCTCCCCACTATTAATGGAGTTCTTCCAGGAGCACGCGCTTATCAAGTGTTCGTTTGCACCAACGAACCTTTTTGGGAATTGCAGGCTATGTTTGGCTATAACACCTATCCTTTAGACCTTGTGCCGCAAGGTGGGGCAACTTTCTATCAAAACTCTTTTGGAGGGCCAACTTCGGTGCAAGTAAATGCTGCCTTCTTCCCTTTTATACCGGCATTACAATATGATTCATTTGCAACTATTGGTAGAACAAATAATACAAATAACACCCTTCAAATCATAACTGACCCAACGCTTCCTTTTTATTGGTATGATAATTTTGAAAATAATGGGGGTGGAATGCTTTTTAATGACGTAGTGGGAACTTCTTTCATTGTAGCTGTTAACCGCAGCGGACCGGGTCCTTTTACAGATCAAAATATTCCTGATGCAAATAATAACATTCGAATTTTTCAGCTTGTTACTGATGGCATTTTTACAGGCCACGTTAATTTGCAATTCAGAAGGTTAAATGCAGATTATTCCACTTTCCTACCTGTGCAATCTGCTAATTTCTATGATGTATTTATGACTAATACTCCGGGTACTCTTGATATTCCTTGCAACTTGCTTTTCCTTCCTGTTGGAATAACTCATTTTACTGCTGAAGCTTCTGGCCCAAATGTTAACGTCCTATGGATTACTGAATCTGAAGTAAATAATGATTACTTCACTGTAGAACGCTCTAAAGATGGTCACAATTTTGAGGTGGTAACTAATATGCCCGGTGCCGGAAACTCAAGCATACAGCGCAATTACAGTACTATCGACAATAAGCCTTATGAAGGGCTAAGCTATTACCGTTTAAAGCAAACAGATTTCAATGGAGATTTTGAATACTCTGATATTCAATCTGTTGAATTCCATACTCCGCTGGGTGGTTTCGATCTTTATCCAAATCCAACCTCAGGTACAGAAGTTTATTTACAAGGCAGAACAGATCAACTGCAAGCTTATCGCTTATTTGGTCCTGATGGCAAAATGCTTCTTGAAAGACGCACCAATGGTGAGCCTTTTTACGGAATGGAAATCGAAAAACTCAACCTCCCTGCCGGAATGTATGTTTTTGAATTCATTCTTTTAAATGGTGAAAGCCTTAGAGAGAAACTTGTCGTGCAATAATGCTCCTGGCGCATTTGATCTTACTTTTGCGTTACTACTCGCTTCTTCGTGGCAATTCTGAATCTAGATAAAAGGGCAAATTGCACCTTGCATTGAAAATTCAGCAGACCAGCACACAGGGTGCAAAGATCCTGTAAAGGTCAAAAGCAGATTCTCGGGAATTATTGTTTCAGTTAAAATGCATCTCTTGACCAAGTTTTAGAAATGCTAATTCAGCATTGGCTAATCAAGGCAGCAGTTCAGCATGTAAATCATAATGCCCGGCTCCCGTAATTTTTACTCTACAAAAATCGCCTAAGCGCAAATATGTCTGGTCATTCATAGGAATCAGTACTTCATTGTCTACTTCTGGAGAATCAAACTCCGTGCGCCCTACATATTGATTGCCCTCGATCCTGTCAATTAAAACCTTGTATTCTTTGCCAATTCTGCCTTCGTTCAATTCTAATGAGATGTGTGATTGAGCTTCCATTACAGCCTCTGCTCTTTCTTTCTTCACTTCCATTGGCACATCATCATTTAACTTAAATGCAGAGGTGTCTTCTTCATGGCTATAGGTGAAAATCCCCAAACGGTCAAATCGGCTATTTTGAACCCAACTTAACATTTCCTGAAAATCTTCCTCCGTTTCACCAGGAAATCCGGAAATTAATGTAGTTCTCAATGCAATTCCAGGAACCTTTTTTCTGATTTCAGAAATAAGTACATCGCTCTTTTCACGGGTAATTCCTCGCTTCATTGACTTCAGCATCTTGGTAGTTGCATGTTGCAAAGGCATGTCAAGATACTTGCAAATATTATCGCGTTCATTCATTACATCGAGTACTTCCATCGGAAATCCTGAAGGAAATGCATAATGTAAACGAATCCATTCAATACCATTTACATCACTCAACCTTCTGAGCAAATCGGCTAGTTTACGCTCCTTATAAAGATCCAAACCGTAGTAAGTCAAATCTTGCGCAATCAAAATCAATTCCTTAGTTCCTTTGGCAGCAAGATTCGAAGCTTGGGCAACTAAATCTTCCATCGGAGTACTTCTGTGCTTGCCTCTCATCAAGGGAATGGCACAAAATGAACAAGGCCGATCGCAGCCCTCAGCAATCTTGAAATAAGCATAATGAGCAGGAGTAGTTAAAAGTCGCTCCCCCACTAACTCATGCTTGTAATCGGCCTTTAAGGTTTTAAGTAAGCGAGGCAAATCTCGTGTTCCAAAATAGGCATCCACCTCGGGGATTTCCTTTTCCAAGTCATCCTTGTATCGCTCTGACAAACAGCCAGTTACATATAGTTTGTCCACAGCTCCGGCCTTTTTAGCTTGAGCATATCGTAAAATCGTATTAATACTCTCTTCTTTAGCGTTGTCAATGAATCCACAAGTATTGATTATCACAATAGCTGCATCATCATCCGCAGATTCATGATGCACATCAAACTTATTGGCTTTGAGTTGGGCCATCAATACTTCAGAATCATAAAGATTCTTAGAACAGCCCAGGGTCACCACATTGACCTTGTTTTTACGAAGCGTTTTAGTGCGCATGAAATTAATTGAAGAGAGAATCTACAAATTCGTGTTTATTGAAAACCTGAAGGTCTTCGATGCGCTCGCCAACACCGATGTATTTCACCGGAATCTTGAACTGGTCTGAAATACCGATCACCACTCCGCCTTTTGCAGTGCCGTCGATTTTAGTGAGAGCAAGGGCAGTAACATCGGTAGCAATCGTAAATTGTTTGGCTTGTTCTATAGCATTTTGTCCGGTTGAACCGTCCAGAACCAACAAAACCTCATGAGGAGCATCAGGCAAAACCTTTTGCATCACACGTTTGATTTTGCTCAATTCGTTCATGAGATTAACCTTATTATGCAGTCGCCCGGCAGTATCTATTATTACGATATCAGCTCCCTGAGCCACACCGGACTGAAGAGCATCAAAAGCAACAGAAGCAGGATCGGCGCCCATTCCCTGTTGAACAAGAGGAACTCCGGCACGTTCTGACCATATTTTTAACTGATCCACTGCAGCAGCGCGAAAAGTATCAGCCGCACCCAAGACCACTTTGTTACCGGCTTTCGTAAACTGATATGCCAGTTTGCCGATGGTGGTTGTTTTTCCAACACCATTTACACCAACAACCATAATTACATACGGGCCTTCCACTTTAGGGATTTCGAATGAGGTTGCATCAATGGCGCCGCTATTTTCAAGTAAGGCGGCTATTTCTTCTTTAAGGATGGAGTTGAGCTCGTCGGTGCTTACATATTTGTCACGATTAACCCTTTGCTGAATTCGCTCAATAATTTTGAGCGTTGTTTCAACACCAACATCAGAACTAACGAGCACTTCCTCGAGATTATCGAGGACTTCATCATCAACCTTACTTTTTCCGGCAATCGCTCTAGAAATTTTCTGGAAAACACTTTGCTTCGTTTTTTCCAGTCCTTTATCGAGCGTTTGCTTTTCCTCTTTGGAGAATAAACGTTTAAAAATATTCATGTTACTATACTAACAAAAAAAAGGCTTTTCCCTTTATTGGAAAAGCCTTCTGATATTCCTTAGAAGGACATTCTCTTAGCTATTGGCAAACCAGTCCTTAACTTTGTCATTATGAACAATCTCTTCTTTGAAGGTATAAGAACCGGTTTTATCGGACTTTACCATCTTGATCACCTTGGAGTGTTGCTTGCTGCTAATATTTTGCAACGATGCTACGGTCTTCTTAGCCATGGTTTCTTAATTATTTGATCTCTTTGTGAATAGTCTGACGCTTCAGAATCGGATTGTACTTCTTAATTTCCATACGATCCGGAGTATTTTTGCGGTTCTTAACCGTTACGTAGCGGGAAGTGCCTGGCATACCAGACGTCTTGTGCTCTGTGCACTCCAGAATAACCTGGATCCTGTTTCCTTTCTTAGCCATTTCCTTGTTGCCCTTTTGAGGGCTGCAAATATAATACGAATTTCCTTAATTCCCCAAAAGTATTTATTCATTTCCCTGTTAACGTTTAGATGTGGATAATGGAATTACCCTTTGAGCGTTGATTCATAAGGCTGTCCTTACCTTTGAAAATTCATCAGGAATAGGCCGGGAGCCGATATGGCGAAAGGAAATACACTCAAAAATCAGGAAAAAAAAGACCCTGAGCCCAAAGCTAAGGAAGCAAACAAAACTAAAGAACCTAGTGGCTCTGGCGGTTTCAAAGCGTTCTTGGCCAATGAACGCGTAAAAAGAATTACCGGTTTTTTGATGATCGTTTTTTCTGTTTTCCTGCTTATTTCCATCAGCTCATATCTTCTCACATGGAAACATGATCAGGTTTTACTCGACATGGACAGCTCTGCTACTGCATCCAGCACAGAATTTCGATTTCAAAACACGCTGGGTAGATCCGGTGCTGTATTAGGCCGCATTTTTGTTCATTATTGGTTCGGACTTTCAGCCATCGCTATTCCCTTTCTTATTTTCATTTTCGGAGTTAAAGCAATGTTGGGAAAATACTTGCTCCCTGCTGGAAAAACGCTGCGTTGGTCTTTATTGTTCATGATTTGGCTCTCTCTGACCATGGCGCTTATTACCACACATTACGAAATTGGATCTGATGGATTTGAGCATCCTTTTTGTGGCGAATGTTTGGGCGGATTTCTTGGTTTCAAACTATTCCTTTGGCTTCGGGATTATATAGGAATTTTAGGAGTTTCATTGCTCTTGCTGAGTGTGGCCGTGGTGTTTATTATGTA
>JBDNHP010000331.1:0-2231 GCA_041688765.1 Flavobacteriales bacterium | reverse complement strand
TTCAGTATTACCATGTTTATTACTTTGCTCAGTTTTATGGCGGGATTAAATGATTTGCTCGACAATTTGATCCTCAACCGCACGCCTCATATTAGGCTCTACAACGAAATTTTACCGTCGGAAATTCAACCCATTGCTCAATCGGCTGAGTATGCCCGAGATTATCATTTTGTGCGGCATATTAAGCCTAAAAATGAATTGTTGGAAATTCGGAAAAGCGAAGCCATCATTATGGCGCTCAAAAACGATCCCAATGTGAGAGGCATTGCGGCAAAAACAACGGTTCCCATTTTTTACAATGTGGGCGCAATAAATTTAACCGGTGTAATTAACGGCATTGATGTAGATGCTGAAAACAAGCTTTTCACCTTTCAGGATTATGTGGTAAATGGCAAAACCATAGATTTAAAAAATACCCCCAACAGCGTTATTTTGGGCATTGGAGCGGCAAAGAAAATGCTAGTGCAAATTGGCGATAACATTCAAATAACAACCAGCGAAGGCAACCGATTCCCTTTAAAAGTGGTTGGCTTTTTTCAATCGGGAATAGAAGAATTAGATAAAGTTCAAAGCTATGCAACACTCGCCACTACCCAAAAAATTCTCGGAAAACCTGCGGCTTACGTCACCGATATTCAAGTTAAACTTTACGATATAACCCTCGCTCCTGCCCTTGCTAAAATGTACAACAAACGATTTGACGTAGAAGCGATTGACATTCAAACGGCCAATTCTCAATTTGAAACCGGCAGTTCCATACGAACGCTTATTTCCTATGCCGTAGGAATTACCTTGCTTATAGTTGCCGGTTTTGGCATTTATAATATTCTGAACATGATGATTTATGAAAAAATGGACTCCATTGCCATTCTGAAAGCCACCGGTTTTTCAGGTAAAGATGTAAATGCTATATTTCTCACTATTGCATTAACTATTGGCCTTGTTGGAGGATTTCTGGGACTACTATTTGGCCTTGGACTTTCAGCGGTGATAGGAGAAATACCTTTTAATACGGCATCTTTGCCAACGGTAAAAACATACCCCATCAATTACAACCCAAAATTTTATTTGATTGGGGCCCTATTTTCTATCGTTACCACTTACTTGGCAGGATATTTCCCTTCCAAAAAAGCAAGCAAAATAGATCCCGTAGATATTATAAGGGGAAAGTAGGCATGAATAAAAAAGTGATAGAAGCCATAGGGATTAGCAAATCATTTCATGATCCTATTACGGTAAAAGTGCTCAGTGATGTGAGTTTTTCGATTAATGCGGGCGAATTTGTTTCCATTGTAGGAAAATCCGGATGTGGCAAATCAACCTTGCTTTATATTTTATCCACTATGGACACCAGCTATGAAGGAGAGCTCCTTTTGGATGGCGTAAGTATGAAAAACAAAAAGGATGCTGAATTAGCATTAGTTCGAAATGAAAAAATTGGTTTCGTATTTCAATTTCACTACCTGCTCAATGAATTCAACAACCTTCAAAACGTTATGTTGCCCGGATTAAAATTTGGAAAGCTCACAGCAAAAGAGGTGGAGCACCATGCCTACGAGAAATTGAAAATTTTGGGGATAGAAAAAGAGGCATTGAAATTACCCAATCAGTTGAGTGGCGGGCAAAAACAGCGCGTTGCAATAGCCAGGGCCCTTATAAATGAACCGCTTATTATTATGGGCGATGAGCCCACCGGCAACCTCGACAAGAAAAACGGCGATATTGTATTCAACATTTTCAAAGAGCTGGCCGAAGAGTTCCAGCAATCGCTATTAATTGTGACCCATGATCTGGATTTTGCTGCCAACACCCACAGAACAATCACCATGGAAGACGGTAAAATATGGAGCCATGGACTACCTACAGATGAAATAACTAAAGCTAAGCAGTAAATTTTACTGAAGTTTTTTCAAAGGAGTTCTGGTATTCATGAATTTAAAACTGCCAGCCGGCGACTTTTTTTCCCTATTCAATTGGCTGATCCCATTTAGTGTGAAATGCCAATAAGGCTTTAGCTGGCTTAAGTAATTGAGCTAACGGAATGTTGATTTTGGATACAACTTTCTAACTGCGCGCAATTGAAGCTTCTTGAACTTGAGTATTTGAGAATTATGTCTAATTTTTAGCAAATATTCCTTTCAAAATCTGAGAAATAAAATGCAATTTACCTTTGCCTAGTTTTTACAATTTCGCAGATACTGATTGTATTTGGTGCTCTTAAAATTGGAACA
>JBDNHP010000330.1:0-5820 GCA_041688765.1 Flavobacteriales bacterium | reverse complement strand
TGCTCAAAAAGTATTTCACCGGTGGATTCGCAAATAAATTGAACTGAATAATTTGCATCAGCAGGATTGGCATCAAAGGCTTCGTTTTCGAATGTAATTACATCACCGGCACAATATGATTCTGTTCCAAATTGAGATCAACTGTATTGTAAATTTTGAAGATTAGATTTGTAGATTGCGAAAACTTTTGTTGTTGTGCAGCCCAGATTATCTGTGACTTCTACGGTAAAATAGGCATAACCTGTTTCAGCAGCGGGGTATGTAATTTGAACAGGTGGACTCAGAACCAGTCCTGTTTGTTCGTCTGTTACGGTAACGTTTGAGATACTTGCTCCTGGATAGTTGACGAATGAATTTTCATTGAGACTAAGAACATAATTTGTATTGTTTCCAAAAACACAAAAACCAAAAACACAAGTATCACCTAGGTCGGAAACGAGTGTTAAAGGAAAATTATTTCCTATAAGATCGAGAGCAGGATTAGCGCCTTGTACTGTTATATTTTGAGTAATATTATGAGTACACCCAAAGCTATTTGTGATGTCTAAGCTTACGGTGTATGTACCTGCTTGTGGGAAGATTATTGTTGGATTTGCTGTATTTGAATCACCCCCTACAAATCCAAAATCCCAATCATAAAGGGTAATATTTGCCCCGCCGGTGGAAGTTGAACTATTGGTAAAACTCAATTCATAACAATCTGTGGCATTATCTTGGTTAAAAGTAAATGCTGCGTTAATGGTAGAGTAATTGATGGTTACACTCACATTATCGCAAGAATTATTGCCATTAAAAACTTCAACATCAAAAGTGCCTGAGCTGCCGGGACTGAGATTGGGATTGCCAACATTTCCATTTGCGATCCCGGTTACAGTTGAATTTGCGATTACAAAATCAGGATTGTTACCACAAGCATTACTTACCCAATTATCTATTTCGTTTTCGAGATTGAAGCTTTCACCTGCTCAGATATCGATATCAGCTTGAGCATTTAGGTCAAAAGTGAAGAGAAGGAGAAGAACAGATGCTAAAGTGCGAAAAAGCATAATGTTTAAAACGGTTGATAAGGTATTATCGATTGATTTTGAGTTCTTTATTGTAATTTTTCTTAAAAGGATCATTACCGAAATGCATAAGTTTTTTCGATTTTGGCAAAGATCAGTTATTTTACGCGTCGAAATCGCAATTGTTGCATACTTGAACAATTGTAATGACAGTTTCAAGGGTATTAAACGGATTATAGTCGATAAATTAGGAGTTTTGAAAAATGGCTGAATTGGAAAGTTATAAATATGCAGCTTCGGATATTTTGGAGATGGCGGATTCTGGTATTTTGAGCAGGGGAAATCTATTATTTTTGAATCTTGGTGTTTGGATTAATTTATTGAAAGCTGATATTAAGCAATTGAGAATTGAAGTCCCCAGTGAGTCGAGCCGTAGAAAATATCTCGTTGTTTTTTCTCGCAAAAATTCTGAAATATCTGCACGATGTGAATGCCCTGCTTATTCTAATTACGATAGGTGTAAGCACATTATTGCAGCTTGCAATTATATTATAGAAAGCTTTGCAGAACAAAAAGAAGAAGAGGGGAAATTAGAAAATGCAAGAACATATAAAATTGTTAAGAGTACAGAACAAAATAGTAATGAACTGAAGGTTGCTAATGGAGCGGTGAAGCAGGCAGATGTGAAATACGAATTTAAAGTGGTGGCTGCTTCTGCAGAATTGCTTGAGAGACTAGGATATTTTGGTTTTGATGAGAATGTGAATTTGGTAGTTCCTTATGGAACGCAGTTTCTTCAAAAAGTCGATTTAAATGTTTATCAAAATCGTGTTGAATTGACTTATAATTATCCAGATGTACTTCTGGCAATTTGCAAGTGCAATTTGCCAAAGCCGTGTTTTCACATGGAGCAGGCGGGTGCGTATTTGGGGAGGAAGTACGGCAGTTCTGTATATTGCCTTTCGCTACCATTAGAAGTTCAAGATCAAATGATTGAGAAGGAGTATCCGCTTGTTTCTAAAGAGCGACGGAAGGATTTTAGGTTTGGACTAGATAGTAAAAGTGAAGCTATACTGATACGTCCAAAATGGCTTCTAGCAGGCAAGGATCTTGAGACAGTAGCAAGAAAATTTAATACACTCGGAGTTCACAAATCTCTCAAACCTATCATACGGGAAGCAGAATATCGGTTATTTCTTGCACCAAATGGCAGTATTGTATCAGATGCGATAGGGTTCTATTGGTCACTTGTGAAAATTAGAAAATTGAAAAATGGTGAAGAGCGATTTGAAGAACGGAAATTTAATACTACTACAACGGAACTGGAGAAATATGTGGATCCGACCATAGCGGTAGCCTTAGAGGGCACTAGAATGCAACATCTTTTCGCATATTTGAGAAAATGTGGTTTTACACATTACACTAATTATAATATTAATCATATTAGCGAGTTTTCCAGAGATGCCAAAGAATATGTTTTTAAATACTATTTTGATGCAAGTTGCAGAATATGGCAATCTATAGCTACTGCGTCAACAGTATATTTTCAATTTGCTGAAAAACCGGTTCTTGTTGGTGGGATCGTGAATCAGAATAAAACTTCAATTTCATTCCGGTATAGCGAAAAACTGGATCAATTACGAATAGATCTATTAATCACTATTGAGGGTGTAATATATGAGCCAGAGGATTATCGGCTTATATGTGACATGTTTGTATTTATAAAAAGCAGCAATTCCTTGTATATGATTGATAATTTTGAAGACTATCAGTTTTGCCGAGAATTTAGTGATGGTTTTTATGAGTTTCAAGAAGCACAAAGAGAGGAGGTTCTTTCATTACTTGTGCCTTCGTTGCGAAGAAAATCAATCGAATTGCCTGATTATTTAAGTTTTTCGGAATCCAATTTTGAAACCAAGCGCATAATAAAAGTTAAGGAATTTCAGGAACAATATTTAATGTTGCAGCCATGTGTTTCGTACGGGAATACTGTTATTGAAGTTGGAGAAACGAAAGATATTGCTCATTCTGTTGTTGGCAATGTTATCTATGCAATTCAACGGAATTTGGATCTAGAAGTCCAATTTTTAAAGGAGTTACAGGGAATGCATCCTAATTTCAGCAAACAAAACGGCAGAACTGAATTCTATTTGCCAATTAAGGATGCAATGACCAAAGGGTGGTTTGTTCAATTTGTTCAGAAAATGAACAAAAGTGATGTTGAAGTTTTTGGCATTGGTGATCTTAAAAAATTAAAAGTCAGCTCCTTCGATCCCAAATTAAGGATTAAAGGAAGTTCCGGGATAGATTGGTTTGATCTCAATGTTGAGATTTCATTCGGTGATGAAATAATTGATATAGAACGAGTTATTAAGGCCCTTAACTCATCGGAACAAACAGTTTTGCTAAATGATGGTTCTATTGGGCATTTGCCTGAATCTTGGATTAAACGTTTTTCCACTCTTTTTAATATGTCTGTGGAGGTTAAAGGCAAAAAACTGAAAATACCTAAAATTCACTTCATGCTGCTGAATGAAGTAGCTGAAAGTATTGAAGAACCTCTTCTTCTGGAAGAAATTCAAGAGAAGATGCAGATTATAGATTCGCTGGAGCATCTTGATCTGGCTAAACCATCAAAAAAACTTTCTAATGTTTTGCGCTCGTATCAAACGGTAGGATTTAAATGGATGCAGCAATTGGATCTTTTGGGTTGGGGGGGTATTTTGGCAGATGATATGGGATTGGGAAAGACACTTCAAATTATTGCATTTCTGGAGTATATTATAAAAAAGAATAAAGGGCAAACTTCTCTGGTAATTTGTCCTGTAAGTTTAGTGTTCAACTGGGAAGATGAACTGAAGAAATTTGCGCCAAAAATTAAGTTTTATACCTATTATGGATTGGACCGAAAATTTGAAGAATCTCACATTGAAAAATATGATCTTGTAATTACATCCTATGGATTAGTCAGAAGCGATATTGATTTGTTCGGTACTTTCGATTGGAACTACGTTTTTTTGGATGAGAGTCAAGCTATTAAGAACCCTGCTTCCCTCATAGCCAAAGCCGTTAAATTGTTGAAATCGAGGAATAGAATAGCGTTGAGTGGTACCCCAATTCAAAATAACACTTTTGATTTATATTCCCAATTTAATTTTGTGAATCCTGGATTTTTGGGTTCGCAGGAATTTTTTAAGAGAGAATTTGCAAATAAGATTGATTTTGGCTCTGATGCAACAAAATCAGAGCTTCTTCGCAGAATGGTTCAGCCATTTATTTTAAGAAGAACAAAGTTACAAGTTGCGCCAGAGTTACCTGATAAAACAGAGATCAATCTATGGTTTGAAATGGATCGAGAACAATCTAAAATATATAATGATTACAAGAATTATTATAAGAATATATTGCTTGAGAGAATTGATACCGAAGGCATTGCAAGTAGTTCGATTTATATTTTAGAAGGTTTATTGCGTTTGCGTCAAATATGCGACAGTCCACGTTTGTTGAAAAAGGAGGAGTACATGATGGAAGAAGGCGTAAAGCTCAATGAATTGTGCCGGGAAATTTCTGAGAATTTGAATGGCAAGAAGTGTCTTGTCTTTTCCCAGTTCACTGAAATGTTAGGATTAATTGAGAATAGGTTTAAAAAAGAGGGCATTGTTTATACTTATCTTGATGGATCTATGACGTTAAAGGATCGTAAAAAGGCGGTAGAAACTTTCCAAAATGATGAAGGAACTCAGGTTTTTCTAATTTCGTTGAAAGCTGGCGGAACCGGATTGAACCTCACAAAAGCAGAGTACGTATTTATATTTGATCCATGGTGGAATCCAACAGTGGAGCAACAAGCAATAGACAGAAGTCATCGCATTGGCCAGCAAAATAAAGTAATTGCCTACAGGATGTTATGTAAAGACAGCGTTGAAGAGCGCATCGTTCAACTTCAACAACGTAAAAAACATATTGCCGAAGAGCTCATCAAAGATGAACAAACTGGAGTTAAAACACTGAGTAGGGCAGACGTTGAGTTTTTGTTTTCCTGATTAAGGACAAGTAGTGCCAAACGCTGCCAACAACATTAACAAGTCGGCAGAATTAATCAAATTATCATTGTTTAAGTCTGCATCACAAGCGGGCTGACAAGTTCCATCGTCGTCCGTAGCATCTGGATTGAAATTTCCAGCATTCCAATCTGTACAACCTGCAATTTCTAGTTCATCGCAAACGCCATCGTTATCTGCATCGTTCAAACAAATTCCCTGACAATTGCGCAATGGGGCAGGATAGCTGCAAGTTCCATTGTCTGTAAGCGCAGATGGTTGGTAATTGCAAGCCAGAGGATCTGTGCATCCTTCGCCTTCAGCACAATTGAAAATACAAGCGCCATTATCTATTGTTGCTTCAGGGTTATAGTTTGTGGCTTGAGCATAAGTACAGCCTTCAACAATGCATGAACCGTCATCTTCGGAAGCATCCGGATTATAGTTGATGGCGTTTGGATTTGTGCATCCTGCTAAAACGCAAGATCCATCATCAAAATTTGCATCTGGATTATAATTATCTGCAATAGGATTTGTGCAACCGGGAATACAATTAGGCAGTCCGTTGAAAGAGATTATAATTCGTCCATTACCACTATTATTTGCCGCAAGCATTTCTGTATTTATTCCAGTATTGTATGAACCGCCTCCACCTGCGCCGATAGTATAAGTGCCACCTGATCCGCCGGTATATCCGCCGCCGCCGCCGCCGCCGTGCATTGATCCGCCACCTCCGCCAAAACCACCTGCATTGCTGTAAACACCAGCACCACCGG
>JBDNHP010000329.1:0-2532 GCA_041688765.1 Flavobacteriales bacterium | reverse complement strand
TCACGCACATTTCCTTTTTTCAGCAGGCGCTCTCTGGCTTCAGCTTCTTCAATACCCAATTCATCCATTATCATTCGGGTTCCTCTATCAACTAACTTAGAATTACTAAGCTGCATATCAACCATTTTATTGCCTTTTACCCTTCCCAATCGTATCATAACGGCCGTTGAAATCATGTTCAAACATAATTTTTGTGCTGTTCCTGCTTTCAGTCGGGTGCTGCCTGTAACAAATTCTGGCCCGGTAACAATAACAATTGGGAATTCAGCAGCTTGCTCCAGAGGAGAGCCGGCATTACCGGTAATACATGCAGTTCCGATTCCCAGTTCTCGACATTTCTTTAACGCTCCAATTACATAAGGCGTAGTGCCAGAAGCTGCAATTCCTATAACAAAGTCATTCTCGGTAATTTGATAGAATTTAAGGTCATTCCAACCCTCATTCGGATCATCTTCAGCATTTTCAACTGCTTTTCGGATAGCCGCATCTCCACCGGCAATTATTCCTATTACTCTGCCCTGCTCTATTCCAAATGTGGGTGGACACTCAGAAGCATCCACGATTCCTAATCTACCACTCGTTCCGGCACCCATGTAAAACAATCGCCCTCCCTTTTGCATCCGCGGTACAATTTGTTCAACAACCGCCGCAATAGCGGGAAGATTACGCTCAATAGCCAAAGGAACCGAGCGATCTTCCTGATTCATAGCGCTCAATATCTCTTCAGTCCCCATCATTTCCAGGTTTTGGTAGCGGGAACTTTGCTCGGTACTTTTCTTCGAATGATCCATATTCTCGACAAATTTAATGATTTGTCGAGCCCAAGTTTAAAATCGGCATGATTCCTGCCATGAAATTTTCGTTACTTTACAAAACGATTAATTACCCTTACAACACTATGTTGCGATTTATCTTATCTATCACCTTGCTGGCTATGGTTACCGGCATTCAGGCTTCAGGATTTGTAGCTGCTACTGACACAACAGACCCAGGACTTCTTAAACAAGGCGCCGTTCCTGCAAAAATGATATCTGCAAGGCATCAATTTTTGGAAAACAACATGCGTGGGGCACTCACCATTTATAGAGAAGTGTTGGAGGTAGAGCCCAATAATGCGCAGGCATTGTATCGCACGGCAGAATGTCACTACCGACTAAAAAAATACGATCTGGCTATTGAATATTTCGATAAAGCACTTGCAATCGATCCAGACGTGAGTGATCATCGTGACTTTTTTAGAGGCCAAATCAGCCATCGACTTGCTCATCTTGACGAGGCTATTGCTTCTTTTGAAAAGTTTTTGTCCATGAATCTGGCCAAAAAAAGTTTGGAATATGAATTAGCAAATGAATACATCACTCAGTGCAAGTATGCGAAAGTCGCAATGTCTTCCAAAGCAGATGTGAGCATTAAAAACCTTGGAAGAGGAATTAACTCAAGGTTTGATGATTACACCCCTTCGATAAGTGGTGATGGGCAAAAACTCGTATTTACATCCCGAAGATCATCAGGTGAAACGGGTGAAATTGACGAAGGGAATGACTTCAAATTTTTTGAAGATATTTTTATCTCTAACTGGAATGAGGAAGATGGAGAATGGGAAACTGCACAAAGCATTGAAGGCGAAGTAAATACAGCAGGTCATGATGCTGTTCTGAGTATTGCTCCTGATGGCCAATCTATTTTTGTTTACGAAAACAATGCAAATAGTGCGGGCGACATTTCCAAATCATTGCTCAATATAGCAGACAATACCTGGATGAAACCTGAAAAATTAAGTAAGGTTATTAATTCTAGCTATTTCGAAACTTCGCTAAGCACCACGGCTGATGGATCTCGAATTTATTTTATTAGCGAAAGGCCTGGTGGATTTGGTCAAGGCGACATTTACACTTCAGAGCTACTGGCTAACGGATCTTGGAGTAAGCCTGAAAATTTAGGCAATGTGATCAATACAGTACTTGATGAGAAATTTGTTTTTATTCATCAAAATGGTCGCACATTGTACTTTGCTTCCGATGGACATCAGTGCTTGGGTAGCTACGACATTTTTAAATCTGAATTTATAAATGGACAATGGTCAACTCCGGTAAACCTTGGCTATCCTATTAATACTGTAAATGAAGAAAGTACATTTTCGCTTACAGAAGACAACAAAACACTTTATATCGCTGCGGAGTACGAAGACAGTTTTGGTGAACGCGATATCTACGTTGTAGATGTTTCAGGGTATGATTTACTTTCAGGAAACTATGATAAAACAGAATTCGTAAGCCTTTTGTGCGCTGCGAAAAACTCATCAGGAGATGCCTATAAAGGGGTTGGAATCAATGTTTTTGATGCAGACAATGATATCAAAATCACGAGTGTTGAAACTGCGAAAGATGGCAAAGTGCAAATCAATTTGATGGGTAACAAAACCTATAGAATCGAATTTAGTGCCAAAGGAAAAGTAATTGAGAAGACCATTGAACTGAAGATGAATAATCCTAGTCCTTACAATATGGACGTTCAGTTCTGATTCCTATTCAT
>JBDNHP010000328.1:0-2008 GCA_041688765.1 Flavobacteriales bacterium | reverse complement strand
TTTCAATCAGCCTCATTTTGCCCTAAGAAACTTATTTCTTCTTTATTCGATCTCTTGCCTGAAAGTGCTGTAATTCAATTATTTCATAACAGAAAATGAGCACGGTTACCTTGACTGGGCGCTTTTATTTTCAGCCAAATTGCATCTGACTCAAAATATTTCCATAGCTTCACGCAAAATCAATATGATGCAAAACAATATTTTCAAAATCCTGATTGGGCTTTCTGTTTTGGTGTGTTCAGTGAGTTTATTAATCCTAGTATCCTGCAACGGTTTTGCAGGTTCAGGCAGTGATTCTCTGTCCTCTGAACCTACAAGTATGATTCAGGGTTTAAACGATGGGGGCGGAAATTACCGAATGACTTATCAAGTTGGACAAGTTCCGGACGGTTCATGGTTTTGGCATGTTTGGGTTTACAACGTTCATTCAGGTGCCTTCAAGGCATTCTATTGGAGCGTCGCAGAACAAAAATGGCTAGAGAATTTCGCAGACAGCACCCCACTCCCGAATTTGCCTTAATTTATTCGCTTTCCAATAAAGAATAATCCCGATTGATAATAGCAATCGGGATTTTTTTTGGGCCAATTCATTTCAAATGCAACTAATAAACCCTAAAGTATTTGGGTTCTCTATCCGAATAATTCGTTCGAATGGAAGATTTACAGCTAATTGATCCCTTTAATCTCAAATTAAATTTCGAGGCTTCATTCGGAATATTCGATGTTTCTTAGTAATTTCACGTCAAACCTTTATCAAATGCTAACCAAAACTCTAACGTGCGCGCTTAGCTTGCTTTCCTTGCTTATCCTATCTGCAAGTGCTTGTGCACAAAACGGATGTACAGATCCCAACGCTTGTAATTTTGATCCTAATGCAGCCAATAATGATGGCTCATGTGCATTCTATATCGATTGCGCTGGGATATGTGGCGGACCTTATGTCCAAGATGCCTGCGGAAATTGTTATGACCCAAACAATGTTGCCGGAGAAGAGCAATTTAATTATACCGGAGGATTACAAACATTCATAGTTCCATCGGGAGTTAATGAAATCAGTATCGAAGCGCACGGTGCTCAAGGTGGTACATCTACCGGGCAAAATGGTAATCAGAATTTCATAGGTGGACTTGGTGCTCGAATGTCCGGAACATTCAATGTAAATCCGGGTGATAACCTTACAATACTGGTAGGACAACAAGGCGCAAATGGTTCTTGTGGATCCGGCGGTGGCGGAGGAAGTTTTGTTGTATTTAACGGACAACCTTTAATCATAGCCGGCGGCGGTGGTGGTGGCTTCCATTGCAATGTTCTTGGCGGAAACAATGGAGACCCAGGATTAACCGGAAACAACGGTGGAAACGGTGTAGAACCCCCTACCCACCCGAGTCCTTACTTCAGACCCGGCGCAGTGGGCGGCATAAATGGCAATGGTGGATTCTCTGCATATGGCGGAGGTGGCGGTGGATGGTTCTCACCCGGAACTAGTCTGTACGGTGGTGCCGGTGGTGGAGTATATCCCGGAAACGGAGGTGCTCCAGGCGGAGGCTATGGAGGAGGAGGAGGCTACTTCAACGGTTGCTGCGGAGGATCAGGCGGCGGAGGTGGCTACTCAGGTGGTTCGGGCGGTGAGTCAGATGGTTGTGCAGGTGGTGGCGGTGGTTCCTATAATATTGGTAACAATCAAGATAATCAAGAAGGTGCAAACAATGGTAATGGCTTGGTGAGTATCACCTACGGACTCCTACCAATTTGTAGTATTGGATGCACCAATCCTATTGCTTGCAACTTCAATCCCAATGCCACTGAAGACGATGGTTCTTGCATTCTTCCTGATGGATGTACAGATCAAGCAGCATGCAACTTTAATCCTGCTGCTACTTGCGACGATGGCTCATGTTCTTTCGGTGCCTGCGACGACCCTGCTGCTTGCAATTTCGATCCGGGAGCAATTTGCAATAACGGTTCCTGTACTTACTTTATCGATTGTGCCGGAATTTGCGGTGGAACA
>JBDNHP010000033.1:0-13883 GCA_041688765.1 Flavobacteriales bacterium | reverse complement strand
CTATGTGTCAATTTTTGAATTTTGTCTCAAACTGTTTTATTATGTCAAAGAAACTGGTTCCGCATGTATTATCCCTCTTGCTCATCGTATTTCCATTTCGCTGGGCATATCTGGAAAACATCAATCCATTTTTTCAGGTTATTTCCATGGTGGTTTGCATACTTGGTTTTTTTACGGTGGTATTGCTCTACGACCGCGCGGCTGCTAAAACTTCACATTGATTCAACTACCAGGAAGCATGAAAATATTAATCCCTACAGATTTCTCTGCTAATGCGCTCTTAGCCATTGATTTCGCTATTCTGACTTTTGGAAAAACGGAGTCTGAATATCTACTCCTCAATCTTTACCATGAGCCCCATGCTGCCGCAACAAGTATGATTTCATTAGTAGATATTGCTATGCAGGATTCGAAACAATTGCTTGCCGAAGAAGAAACCAGAATTCGCAGCGCCAATGGCAAAGACATTAAATTGGAAATCTTATCTGAATATGGAGAAGGTGGAAAGAAAATCGCCAGCATTGGAGCAAAATTCAAGTGCGACTTAATTGTGATGAGCACCAAGGGTGCAAGTGGTCTTAAGGAAATTTTAATCGGCAGTGTTGCTGCCGATACTATTCATGCTAGCAAAATTCCTGTACTCATGATTCCGGAAGACTCCAAACCTTCTGAATTTAAAACATGGATTGTCGCAATAGATGAAATAAAAAATACTGAAATCCTTAGTCCTGTTCGCAACATAGCAAATCATTTTAAAGCAGAACTTAGTTTTCTCAAAATTGTTAAAGCAATTCCAGGTATTTCGAACGGTCACAATCATCGTCCCAGCTTTCTTAATCAAGCAGATGGGTATGATGAGTATTCCGCAGAAGATCCAATCGATGGAATCAACGAGTATCTCATTAAAAACAAAGCCGATCTTTTAGTCATGTTTCCTGGGACTCATGGCTTTATTGATCGACTGTTCAAGCGAAGTAACACGGGCAAAATGGCAATGCATACGAATGTACCTATGCTAACCGTACACAAATAAGAGCTTATCTTTTTAAGACTGTTATGAGCTAATCATTAGGATCCTTCTCTTCAAGTATATGGCAGCAGCGAGATCACATTGAGGAGTCAATCCTTGTTCAATTTATCAGATGATTCACAATCTCAACAGTTTCATCAACTAGATACTTGAACTCAAAACTTTCAAACACGATTTCAACTATTGCTGTAATCCTCTGTTCATGTGAGAGGCGATAAATCACTTCTCTTGGTAAATCCCGGTTAATCTTGGACAACCCTGGATGATCCTAAACGCGATGCGTCGCGTCTCTACATTTGCCAACACGATTTCGCCAAATAGGTATTATATCTTGCTTGCAGACGGTATAAAATGGGTGGTATTCAAATTTTTTGTCCGATTCGGATCACTGTAGAGACGCGATTTATTGCGTCTTCTGGTTAACCCCTGTAAATCCTGGATCATACTGGATAACCCTGGATGATCCTAGACGCGATGAATCGCGTCTCTACATTTGCCAACACGATTTCGCCAAATAGGTATTATATCTTGCGTGCAGACGGTATAAAATGGGTGGTATTCAAATTTTTTGTCTGGTTCGGATCTATGAATCAGCCTTTTTTTGCTTTTATACAAATTAAGAACAGCGACGGGTATGGCTATTCAAATCACTTAAATCACGGCCTTATTACAACAAATTCCTTTTCGAGCAAAGTTGGCGGTGTTTTCACATCATCAGGGATATCAGCAGTAAGCGAATTTAAGAATGTAACGATGCTTTTTATCTCTTCCTCTGCTAATTCTTTTCCGAGGTTCATTACTCCCATAATTCTAACGGATTCGTCTAAACTAGTTACGCTTCCATCGTGAAAATAAGGTGCCGTTTTGGCAACGTTTCTCAATGATGGAACTTTAAAAACATACTTGTCAGATTCAAGTGCAGTGAGAGTGAACCGTCCTTCATCAATAACTTTACTTTTGGTGTGTTGCCAATAATCCCCATATAGTCCAAATTTTTGGAACAAATTGGCTCCTAACAAAGGCCCGGCATGACATGTGATACAACCTGCATCCATAAAGCTTTTAAGCCCCTTCTTTTCTTCTAAACTAAAAGCACTAGAATTCCCGGCTAAATAGTCATCAAAGTGTGAGGGCGTAATAAGTATGCGCTCAAATGCACCAATAGCTTTTTTAAGATTTGTATAATTAACAGGATTTTTGTCTTCCGGAAAAGCAGCTCTAAAGAGCGTTTGGTACATTTTTATTTCGCTGATTCGTTCAATTAAAAACTCCTCATGTGGAATAGCCATTTCAACCGGATTGAGAATTGGTAATCCTGCTTGTTCCTCAACGTCTTTGGCTCTCCCATCCCAAAATTGAGACGCATGAAGAGCAGCATTGAACACAGAAGGTGAATTACGGGATCCACTTTTGCCTGCATCTCCAGGAGAAGTGGGAAGATTATCTACTCCAAATGAACTGAGATTGTGACAAGAATTACAGCTATTCTTTTGATCTTTTGACAAACGATTATCAAAATATAGAACCTTGCCTAAATCCACTTTTTCTTTGGTAATGGGATTATCAGGACTTTCTGCCGGACCCACAATCGGTTTAAATACTGCACGTGCCTTCTCACCTATTAATGCTTCTAATTCTTGATTTTCACGAAAAATAGCAGCCTGACTTTTAGGTTCTTCAACACCCTCACTTGAATTACACGTGCACAAAACCAAGCATGTTGCAATAATTAAAAAGTAACTCTTCATAATACAAAATTATGAAGCAAAATTGAGTATTTAAATAATTGAATGCTGCGACGGTAATCACTTTGAAAAGCAGTAAAAGATGATATTGATCAAGGTCTTAAATAATTTCCATTTGGAGCGCATTTAAAACTTCCAAAATACTAAGATCTACAAAATGATTTAGGACCAAAACTTGCAATAATTATTATTAAAACAATGCCGAATAGAACAAATAATCGCGTGCTAAACTCCTAACATACATTATACTATATACCGCATTAACAATAAATTAACAATTGGCAAGTTATTTGATATGTGAAAAATAGTGCCGTCGATGTTTTCGTAAACCTCTAAAATTTTGCATTATGCTATACAGAATATTTACCCTTGCCTTGCTACTCTGCCAGTTTAGCCCTATTTATTCTCAATCTGAATTTTTGGTCTATTTCGAAACCAATAGCTCAAAAATTAGCGCTTCCGAAAAATCAAAACTCGATGTGTTTATCCAAGAGCAGCAACATCTCTTAAAACAAGTAAAAGTAAGCGCCCATACCGATGCTGAGGGCACTGATAATTTTAACATCGAACTTTCCAGAAGACGTGCCGACTCCGTAATTGCTCATCTCCGACAATCAGGAGTAACAGTAGAATTTGTTGAATCTTTGGGCGAGCAAAAACCCATTTCTGATAATGAATCACCCGAGGGCAAAGCTAACAACCGTAGGGTGAGTATTAGCTATTTATTAGATAAGCCTCAAAATGCGAATCTCGAAAAAGATAGAGAAATTATTGATGGCAGAAGACGATATAATAACTTGGCGGAATTAATGCAAGAACTAGCGCCTGAAGAGGAAGTACATTGCATCAACAACCGAAAAGACACTTTGCTACTTTTCAAAAAAGGCACAGCAATCAAATTCTACGCTTATTGTTTTGAAGATTACAATCCACATGAATGTGTAGAAATTCGTGTAACAGAAGCACATCATCGGAGCGATATGTTATTAGCCGGCTTTAACACTAAAAGTGGTCCTGATTGGCTGGTAAGCGGTGGAATGCTAGATGTTGCTGCATATCAAAATGATGTGGAGCTGAAATTGTCTGAATCAAAACCTGCGGGATTCTTCATTCCAACGGAAAATTTGAACGACAGCATGCAACTCTATTATGCTGATAGAACCAATATGGATTGGAAATTAGACCCATCGCAAAAAGTTTATTGTTGGGATAGAGCCAAGTTTGTTGCCTGGTACAAGCACAATCAGGGTAGAAGAATTAACTGTGGTTTATTCTTTTGTAGAATCAACAGAGCTTTTCAGAAACGAGCTAATCGCGAACCGCTTTTCATTCCGGCAGAAACAAGTTATGGTTATGTGAATTCCTCAGGTGATTGGACAGAACTCACTGCAGATTTTGATTTGGAAGAACTCGCTGAAATAGACCAAATAATTTCAGAAGAAAATAGAAAAATCAATAACATGAATTTTTACGCTTTTAAAAGCTCAAAACTTCAACCCATCAATTGCGACTATTTCCCGGGTAAAGCGTTTAATCTAATTGTATCCAATACAAATTCTGAAGAAATAGACAATGCCCTTGTTAATATGATTTTCACTGGAAAAAATGTAGTAATGAATGGTTATGGGATTTCAAAAACTCATACTTTTCTAAATGTGCCAAAAAACAAAAAAGTAAAAATTGTAGGTATAGGATTAAAAGATGGGCTGCCCGTATTATCACTGATGGACGAAGCTGTTGATGACAATATTGCCATGAAGTATGAGTCTTGCGATGAAGAATCGATCAGGAAAAAAGTAAAAAAATTTCTTGATTAATCCAATACCTCTTAGCAAAAGAACTAAAGTCGGATAGTGCTCCTATTCAGTTTCAAAAAATCGCAGGCTTGATTAATTTCATTCAAGTCTGCGATTTGATTTTATTACCGGTGCCATTAGAAATACTATACTTAATTTGCATTCAATTATGACAAGCGTGTAAATGGCATCAGACAGTGTATTGATATGCCCATTGGATTGGGGACTCGGGCATGCTACCCGCTGCATTCCGCTTATCAATCGCCTTTTAAAAGATGAGAAGGAGGTAATTATTTGTGCCGATGGACTATCCGGAGCTCTTCTGATGCAAGAATTCCCTCAATTGCCATTCGAAAAGCTCAAAGGGATGGACATAAAATACAGTGCTTCTCTTCCTTTCTTCGTTAATATTGCACTTCGCAGCCCAGCATTTATGGCTTCCATACGCAATGAAAATGAGAGCATTAATCAACTCGTAAAAAAGTATAACCCGAAAATGATCTTATCCGACAATCGCTACGGAGTGTATCATTCAGAAGCAAAATCAATTCTTATAAGTCACCAAATATTCCCGATTGTACCTTCCATCCTGAAGCCCTTAGTATATCATAAACTCAATAATTTTTTCAGGTCGTTTGATGAGATTTGGGTGCCTGATCACGAAACTGAAAACAATTTAAGTGGGGAGCTTTCACATCAAAAACAACTGAGTCAAAAATTCAAATTTATTGGCCCATTGAGCCGTTTTGAATCAGCATGTGATAACCATAAAGGTTTCAAGTGGAAATATTTAGGAATTGTTAGCGGTCCTGAACCATACAGAACAAAATTAATTAATCAATTAATAGCATTATTTCAATTATCTGATGAGCCATCCATCATCATATCCGGCAGTCCAGAAAAAAACCAAATACAAAACATCAAAAACATCGAAATTCACCCTCATTTATCAACAAAAGAAATGAAAGAAACAATCTGTTCATCGGAAAATATTATTTGCAGATCAGGATATTCAAGCATAATGGATTTAGAGGTATTAAAGCGAAAAGCATATCTAATTCCTACACCCGGACAAACGGAACAAGAATATTTAGCTAAATTTCAGGCTCACAATCGAAGGCACTTCCTATTTAATAACGATTTGACAAAAAATAGCTAAATGCTGGAAACACCATCAGACGAACATTTCATGCGACTTGCTCTTCGTGAGGCCGATGCCGCATATTCTGCCGGCGAAGTACCGGTAGGTGCTGTAATCACGTGCAATGGAATTGTGATTGCCAGAGCGCATAACTACACGGAACGCCTAAATGATTTTACTGCTCATGCTGAAATGCAAGCTTTTACAGCCGCTTCGGAGTATTTAGGAGGAAAACATTTAAATGAATGCACCCTTTATGTTACTTTGGAGCCTTGTGTAATGTGCATGGGAGCTGCTTATAACACAAGGCTTGCGCGCATAGTTTTTGGTGCTTTTGATGAAAAAAGAGGCTATTTGAGAATTGCTTCTCAAACAGAAGACCATACCGGTTTTATTCACCCAAAATTGGAAATTAAGGGAGGTGTTTTAGGGGAAGAATGCAGTGCTTTATTGAAAAGTTTTTTTGAGGAAAGACGCAAATAGTTTACCATACATCAAAAAACACAGAAACTGCAATTAATACCATAGACAAAAGCATCATAATCAGGAAAAATTTCCAAATCCACTTTATCCAATCACTGAACGGAATTCCGGCAATGCTCAGCACTCCCATTGTTACGCCACTAGTTGGGATAATTAGATTAAACAAACCATCTCCAAACTGAAAAGCCAACACGGCAGTTTGTCTGCTTACATCAAGTAAATCAGCCAAAGGAGTCATGATGGGCATCGTAATAGCCGCCTGTCCTGAACCACTCGGAATAAAGAAATTAATAAATCCGTGAACTATAAACATCAACTCCGCTGATACTACTGTAGGTAAACCATGAAGCAATCCTGCGGTGGAATTCAACACTGTATCAATAATTTTGCCGTCTCCAGCTATCAGCAGCAAACTCTTAGATAATCCGATGATGATGGCAGCCGGCAGCATATCCTTGGCACCTTGCAAAAAGGCATCTACAGAATCTTTCACATTCATTCTTCCAACAATCACAGTCAACAATCCAAGAGCAACAAAAAGTGCTGATATTTCTTCAATATACCAAGACCAATTTTGAGCTCCGTACATGAGCACTACCAATGATGATAAGAACAACACAATAATCAATTTGCGTCTTGCATTGAAAGCGATGTGATCTCCCATTTGACCAGCGTTAAAATCAGCATTAACTGAGCCATTTTTCTTTTCGATTCTCTTGGCATACCACATCACAAACAATATGGCAACTATAGTATAAAGCAACCAAACAATCCATCGATAGCCAACACCAGAGCCTGGCGGTAATTGCGCAATTCCTTGGGCAATTCCGACATTAAAAGGATTGATGGCAGCCCCTGCAAATCCAACTGCTGCGCCTATAAACGGAATAGCCACACCAACGTATTTATCGTAACCAAGGGCATCACTTAGTGGTAATGTAATCAGCACAAATACTAATACTTCTTCAGACATTCCAAATGTGCATCCTGCAAAGGAGAAAATTCCAATTAAAATCGGAATGATCCATATTTTAAAAGATTTCCTTCGCATCGCAAAACCTAACAATTGCTGCAGTCCGGCATGAATTGCACCCGTCGCATTCATCATCGAAAAAGCACCACCCACCAGCAAAACAAAGGCAATAATCAATGCTGCATGATGATCTGTAAAACCCCTTATAGGTGCTAGCAGAAAAGCAGTTATGTTCTGAGGTTGCGATGGAATTTGTTTGTACGAACCTGCTACCACCAATTCTTTGCCCTCCCGAAAAACTATATTACTATTATTGCTGAGAATGAGCTCGGCATCAGAAGAATCAACAGACTTAAATTCTCCTAAGGCCGCAGCAGGAATACGCACCGATGATTCTAAGACCTCAATTTGGGTAGAATCTTCAGCAAGATACCACTGATTTTGAGGGGAGTATTTTACTAAAAGTTGAAGCGGTCCTTCAGCAGTTTCAAAATTAAGATTGAAAGATCCTTTTCTGTTGGCCATGGTTGATTCTTCCGGACTAAGCGGAATCCTGAGCATGGCAGTTGCTTCTGAATAATCTGCTCTGGCAAATTCTCCTCCGGGAATGATCCATGTAAGACCTAAAAAGATTAATAATATTACCAGAACAATAGCAATTGCTTCGGGCGGCTTCCTGAACATACTTAAAGTTTGGGGATGAAAATACAACATTATTACAAAGCTCAGCCCCCTTGTATTTTGGTTAACTTTGCTCTATCGGCAAAAGCATGAAGTTTGAATTAACCAAAGAATTCATCAGTCAATTCAGAGATCTGATTGAAAATGTAGCGGACAAAGAAATCCGTTACATGTTGGAAGATTTACATCCTGCGGACATTGCAGACGTGCTAGATGAGCTTGAAGACGACGAAAGTTTATTTGTTTTTAAGCTTTTGGGCCACGAAAAAGCTGCCGACGTTCTCATGGAGCTTTCGGAAGATGCTCGGGAAAATCTGATTCATAAATTATCAGCTAGGGAAATTGCCGAAGAGGTTATAGACCATTTAGATTCTGACGACGCGGCAGATTTCATGAGCGAATTGCCTCAGGCTTTCAAAGATCAGGTTATTTCTCACATTGAAGACGAAAGTGTTGCTAGCGACATTATCGATCTGCTCACCTATAAAGAAGGAACAGCGGGGGCTTTGATGGCGAAAGAGCTTATTAAAGTAAATCAAAACTGGAGCGTGGCTACTTGTTTGCGTGAAATGCGCCGACAAGCGGAACACATTGATAATATCTATACCATTTATGTTGTTGACGACAAAAGAGTGCTGATCGGAACATTGAGTTTGAAAAAATTATTGCTGTCAGCTACTTCTTCTCGTTCGCTTATAAGAGAACTATACGACCACAAAGATTTGCATACTGTTCAACCAGATGAATCTGCTGAAGAAGTGGCTAATATCATGGAGAAGTATGACCTCGTGGTTCTGCCTGTGGTTAGCAATTTGGGCATTCTGCTCGGCCGAATTACCATCGACGATGTGGTAGACGTAATCAGAAAAGAAGCCGAAAAAGACTATCAAATGGCATCCGGTTTAGCCGAAGATGTTGATGAAGGTGATAGTTCCTGGTTAAATATCAGGGCGAGATTACCCTGGTTAATAATCGGACTATTTGGAGGAATACTTGGTGCTTCCGTGATTCATCTCTATGAAGCAGACATTGCAATCTATCCTGAAATGCCTTTTTTATACCTATGATTGCAGCCATGGGTGGCAATGTTGGGGTACAATCTGCCGCAATTATAGTTCAGGGATTAGCCAATCAAAGCATTTCTTTATCCAGCACCAGCGAAAAATTACTGAAGGAATTAGGAATTGCTGCCGTGAATGGAATCATTCTTTCGAGCATGGCACTTATATACACTTTAAGTTTTCTCGATTCATTAGCATTGAGCTATGCTGTTAGTATTTCAATGTTAGCCGTTGTTATTATTTCCAGTTTATTTGGCACTTTGATTCCATTGCTACTCGACCGTTTCAATATAGATCCGGCATTAGCTACTGGCCCTTTTATAACAACGGTTAATGATATTATTGGCCTATTTATTTACTTTATTGTTGGCCGAATGATGTATCAATACTTTGAACATGGTGAGGGTATTTTGACTTTAATATTTTAAGTATGAATGTGCTTTTTCTCGATTCAGTTCATCCCATTCTGAAAGAGCGATTAAGTTCCTCTGGTTACAATTGTATAGAGCGTTTCTCAGAACCATTAAATGAATTGGACAATGAATTTCAAGAGGCTTATGGCATCGTAATAAGAAGTCGATTTCGATTAGATTCCGCCATTTTCAATAAATGCTCCAAGCTAAAGTTCATTGCGCGTTCAGGCTCTGGACTGGAAAATATTGATATTCTCGAAGCTGAAAAGAGAAATGTTAAAATTTACAACAGTCCCGAAGGAAATTGCGACGCAGTTGCTGAACATGTGATAGGAATGTTACTCATGTTATTCAATAATCTTTGTCGATCAGACAGGCAGGTGCGCAATGGTAAATGGGTGCGTGAAGGCAATAGGGGTATAGAGTTAAACAATAAAACGGTTGGCATAATTGGTTACGGTCATACCGGCTCCTCATTAGCACGTAAACTGATTGGTTTCGGATGCCGAATAATGGCTCATGACAAATACAAAAGCGGTTTTGGGAATGAAATTATTGAAGAATCAACATTGAATGATCTTTTGGATTCCTGTGATATTATTAGTCTTCATCTCCCACTAAGCGAAGAAACTCGGTTCATGGCAAATGAATCATTTTTTCAATCTTTCAAAAATCCTGTTTGTGTAGTGAACTCATCAAGAGGTCCTATTCTGAACACTTCCGATTTAGTTAAAGCGATGCAAAAAGATAAGGTATGGGGTGCGTGTTTAGATGTTTTGGAATACGAAGAAACTTCCTTCGAATACTTATCGGAGACTAAAATGCCTGAACCATTAAAATGGCTCTCATCAAGTGACAAAGTGGTACTCACTCCTCATATTGCCGGTTGGACTAAAGAATCATATTACAAATTATCCTCTGTGTTGGCGGATAAAATTCTGGCTGACAAAAACTTCTCATAAAAAAAACGACCGTGATTTCTCAAAGTCGTTTCAGCTTCATTAAAATAGTATTATTCAGCACCGGTGCGCGATCTGCGTGTAGTGGAATAGTTAATTTTAAGCGCATTGATTTCACGCAATTGCTGTTTTACGGCAGTCACAATTCCCATTTTAGTATCCTGATCTACTTTTAAAGATGTAGTCATTTTAGGGATCTCAACTTCTAATACTTTTTTCCTGTTTTCTATAATCCAAGGCTGAATCTCAGTAACTCCTGCAAATTGGTCATCGAGTTGGATTTTAGGTTCAGTACCGTATTTTTCCTTGTCGATTGGAGGGCCAATATTAACGTAGTCTATGAGGTGTTTTTTCTCGAGCCGAGTTAACTCTGAGGCCTGAGGAAGCACGAGTTCCACTTCAAGCTCTGTTTCTCTCATCACAGTAACAACCATGAAGAAAAACAGTAGCATGAATACGATATCAGGAAGAGATGCAGTAGAGATGGCACCCATCGTCTTTTTTCTTTTTCCTTTAATAGCCATTTTGTGCAGTATTAATAGGTCCCAACATTTTTTGGTTCTGCTTCAGAAATCCTTTGCGGATAGATTTCACGTACAGCGTACATTTTGTCACGATATGTATCTTTTGCTTCTGGGTCATTGGCCAGTTGCTCAAGATCGTAAAAGGTTACTCCGAATTTTTCCAGGCTCAATTCATCACGCAATTCATTAACCGCAGATTCAAGTTCATTTTGAACTTGGATATACATATCATACGAAGTGCCATTGTCATTTTGCATAGAAATAAGCGCAGAGGAAGGCAATTCTTTATACTCACCAACCAATTCAATGGTTTTAAGTTTACGTTCCCATTTCTCCACTTCTTTCTGATAGCTTTCACGAATTTTATCATCCTTTGCACCATTCACATAAGCCTTAGCCTGATCAAGCATTGCAGAAGATGCAGCTTTCCTAACCCATTCTCGTTGAGGAACTTTTTCATCTAGCGCAAAATCTGCAAACACACCATCGCCTAGTAGAAACTCTTTGGCGCCGTTTTTAAGATCATTGATGCGAAGATATTGACCTTCAACAAGAAGTTGATCTTGAGCATTCACAAGTACTATGTAAACATTACGTTCCTTTACCGGCGGCACAATAATATCCTCCGGTACAGGAGGTGGAAGCTGACGTAAGATACCTTCATCAGTATCCATAGTAGTGGTTACGAGGAAGAAAATCAATAGCAAGAAAGCGATGTCAGCCATCGAACCTGCATTGATTTCCGGAACTTCTCTCCTGGCCATAGTTCTTATTATTTAAAGATACGGCTCACCTCTGCGTAGAGGATAGCGCCAATTGCTATGATGCCAAGCAATAAGGTTGCCCAAATGCCAGCTCCGACCCATTTGGAAGTAGATTCTGTAACTCCTTCGCCATAAGCAGGCAATACCTCGCTAGAAGCAAGACCCATATAACTAATTGCAAGGATGACAAGAAAACCAACAATTCCAATTATTAAACCTTTTGATTTACCGATATTCTGAAAGGTATGACCTAAACCAAAAAGCACCATAAGCGCCACGGCCAAAACCATAACAATAACTGATAGGTAAATGGCAGCCATAATTTTACCGCCCACTGCTGCATCCGCTTCCATAAAAGTATGTTTGGAATCGGAGTTAGTCATAATCAGCAAACAAAGGACTGTACCTATTGCTGCGATACCTAATCTGAGGATAGTGAGTCCTGTTTTCATTGACACAGGTGTTTTTAGGAATTACTTCCTGTTGATATTACGCTTGTATAGAGCATCAACCAATTGCATTGATGACTCTTCCATTTCAATAACAATACTGTCGATTTTCGCCAGAATGTAGTTGTAAAAAATCTGAAGAATGATAGCCACGATTAGACCGGCAATAGTGGTTAAAAGTGCCACTTTAATACCACCAGCTACAACTGCAGCGCTGATGGTATTGGCAACCGCAATTTTATCGAAAGCGATAATCATACCGAACACCGTCCCCATGAAACCTAACATCGGTGCAAGAGCGATGAACAATGAAATCCATGATAATCCGCGCTCCAATAAACTCATTTGGATGCTACCGTATTGCTCTATTGATTTTTCAACCATGCTGATATCGTCTGCACGATCTAAACCTTGGTAGAAAATTGCAGCTACCGGACCACGAGTGTTGCGACAAACGTCTTTAGCTGCTTCAACACCACCAGTGTTTAGCGCTTCACCAACTCGATCAAGAAGTTTCGTTGTATTAGTAGTTGACATATTAAGGTAAATAATACGCTCAATAGCCAAAGCAAGTCCAAGAATAAGACAGATCAATACAAATGACATGAAAAGAGGGTCACCTTCAATGAAGTAACGCTTTACAGTCTGCATTTTACCGGTTACCTCTTTTTGGGCTGCGGCGGCTTCTTCGGCAGGAGCCTCAATTAGCGGTGCAGCGTCAGTATTGCTGGTTTCTGCGGGAACAGAGTCTTGAGTCATTTCCTGAGTTTCACCTGATGCAGGATCCTGGGCAAAACTTGGGTTGATACTGCCGAAACTGATCATAGCCATCAGTGCGAACAAAGCAAACAACTTTTTCATAGTCTTAATATTGGTTTCTGGTGTTTGTATTATTTTTTCTTTCCTTACATTTAAACTAGCGGAGAGAGAGGGATTCGAACCCACGTCACCTTGCGATGAACACGCTTTCCAAGCGTGCGCCTTAAGCCACTCGGCCATCTCTCCTCTTTGCATTTGGGTAAGAATTTGCATTCGAGCTGCTCGTTCTTTTCCGCTGGCGAAGATAAAAAGAACCTTTGAGTAAACATTACTCATACTTAAAGCAACTCGAAAGTTCTGATTCTCAATCCTATTTCCGCAATTGGCGGGCAAGTTAACAAAAAAAGCCATGTCTAACACTGTAATCATCATTAAGGATTGTGCACAAATATCACGCTCATAGCGCTGTTATTATTGCTGAGCAACTCTCAAAATACTTGCAATTCTATACAAGTGCAGAGAAAGTTGTGAGCTCTCCTCGCAAACTTGAATAGTAAAGAAGCTCCCTTTCTTCTTTTGATAAATCATGCCCTAAAACGAACATCAATTTTGTAATAGCTGCTTCAAATGTCATATCACCTGCACTCCATACCCCCAACTGACGAAGCGCTGTGCTGGTTTCATATCTCCCTTGCTCCACAAATCCCATCGAACATTGTGTAACATTAACTACAATTATTCCGCTATCAATTGCCTCTTTCAATGCCTCAATAAACCATTTTGCAGATGGCGCATTTCCTGACCCATAAGTTTCCATCACTAAACCACACAAGCCCTTCGTTCTTGTTATAGCTTTTATTGAAGCTTCCGTTATGCCCGGAAACAATTTTAATACCCCTACTCTATTTTCGAGGCTTTTCATAATTCTAAAGGGCCCCTCGGGTCTTTTAAGCATCAACTCTCTTTTATAGCTAATATGTACTCCTGCCGTTGCCAATGCCGGATAATTCGGACTTAGAAACGCATCAAAATCTTCTGTGTTGAACTTTATTGTTCGGTTACCTCTGTAGAGATTGGACTCAAAACACAAAGCTACTTCGGTTAG
>JBDNHP010000327.1:0-3031 GCA_041688765.1 Flavobacteriales bacterium | reverse complement strand
CCTACAAATGCAAAAATTACCGCATTGGTATGTAAGGGTCTAATTCGACCAAATGTGGTATAAGGTATTCCGCCGTTTAACTTTGGATATACCATTTGAAAGGCAGCGGTAAGCCCAACCAGCATTCCCACGACCCCAAATACAACCGTAGCGATGATGAACATCTTAACAATCTGGTTGTCATATTGGTACTTTTCGACTTTCATTGGTCGGTTTTTTGATTATTGGATTCAATTTCGGTGTCGGTTTCTTTAGGCTCGAACAGTATACGCACTGAAGGAGTGTAATCGTCTTCATACTGGCCTGATCGAATGGCCCAAAAGAATGCTATTAAGAAGCCCAGGGCGACTATAAAGCTTGCTGCTATCAGTAAATAAATGGCACTCATTTGTTCTTTTTGATCGGTTACAAAACAATACTTCTATTTGCACAGACTTAATGACTGTGCTCAATTCATCTGATGATAATTATCACCTTTCTTTGATTTCATTGATCCCCAGTTTTTTAGCGGTGTAATTAGTGGCTATAGTGGTAAAAGCAATAACAGTTACAGAACTCAATGGCATTAGAATAGCTGCCACTAATGGGCTTAATCCCCCGGTTAGGGCAAAGTACATTCCACCACTGTTATAGGTGAATGAAATGAGAAAACACCATTTTACGATGTTCAAACTTTTTTCAGAAAACTTCAAATATGCCGGAAGCAATGTAAATGACCGCGCATCTAAAATAGCATCGCAAGCAGGGGAGAAGGCGTACACATTATCGGCTACTGCAATGCCCACAGCACTTTGTTTCAATGCTCCTGCATCGTTAAGCCCGTCGCCAATCATCATTACTTTGGAATGATTTGATTGAATGCCTTTAATGTGCTCTAGTTTATCTTGTGGACTCTGGGAAAAGTGCATTTTTTCTTCCTCGAACCACTGTCTTAAAAATGCTCGTTCTGCATCATTATCCCCAGACAATAAGTGAATGGAATATTTCTCTTTTAGAGCATTAATGGTACTATTCATCCCATTACGGTAGCCTTTGGAAATGGTAAAATAACCCTTAATTTCAGAATTAATGGAGACGTATGTTCTGATACTTTCAGCATAACTCACATTCATATTAGATGTGATAAATTTCTCACTTCCTACACGAATCAATTTCCCTTCAACAATACCAGAAATACCCTGTCCCGCAATTTCATCAAATGATTGAACATTTAATATTGAAGCATCTATATTATTAAAAATAGCCTGGCTGAGCGGATGCAAAGATTGCGCAACCAAGGAGCGGATCAAGCTGTATTCATCAACAGTCAATGAGGATCCTTTAAATTCTATGTTAATTTGTTTGTTTTGAGTTATGGTTCCGGTTTTATCAAAAACAATACTTTGCAGTCCCGCCAAATCCTCTACCACTCGATGATTCTTCAAATATAAACCTGATCTGCCTAACCATTTAATGGTATTACCAAAGGTGAATGGAATGGCCAGAGCTAAAGCACAAGGGCAAGCAATAATCAACACAGCGGTAAATACATTAAATGCCATTTGTGCTGAATAAAACGACCAATAAATTAGGCCGAGTAAGGCGAATGAAATAATGATCAATGTAAATCGCTTGGATATGCGATCCACTAGACTTGCCATCATGGCGCTGTCTTGCTTATGAAAAACATCCTGATTCCAAAGCTGGGTGAGATAACTATGACCTACGGTTTTTTTAACCCTTACCTTAATGGCAGACCCCGCTTGTTTGCCGCCAGCATAGAGCAAATCGCCCTCCTGTTTTTTTATCGGCTCCGCTTCACCGGTTACAAAGCTGTAATCAATTCGTGCATCACCGGAAACAAGCAGACAATCTGCTGGAATTACTTCTTGATTTCGAATCAAAAGAAGGTCGGATTCTTTTATTTCATCCAGTGCCACCGGATTCTGATCGCCATTGGTATCAATGCGTGTAGCAGCTATAGGAAAATAGGAGCGGTAATCGCGCTCGTAGGAAAGTGTTTTGTAAGTCTTGTCTTGGTACCACTTTCCAACCAACAAAAAGAATATTAGTCCGGCCAATGAATCCATATAGCCTGCACCCATTCCGCTAAGAATGTCGATTACACTTCTTAAAAAAAGTACACCAACACCAAGAGCAATTGGCACATCAATATTTACCGATTTATGTTTCAGAATTTTAAATGCCGAAGTAAAGTAGTCTTTTGCGCTGTAGAATATTACCGGCAATGACAAGGCAATATTGGCATATCCGAAAAAGGTTCTGAATTCACTCGAATCAAAACTATGATCACCGAAATAATCAGGGAAACTCATGAGCATGATGTTTCCGAAACAGAATCCTGCAACTCCAATTTTTATAATGAGACGGCGATCTGTTTTTTGTTTTTTGCCGGATTTTTCTTGTCTATTGATTTGCGGTTCATAGCCTATAGCGCTCATCAATTGAACTAATTGGCGCAAACTAATTTCAGTCTTATTAAAAACGATGCTCGCTTCTTTGCGCAAAAAATTCACGGTAGATCGTAAAACACCTGCGTTTAGGCGGTGTAAATTTTCGAGCAACCAAATACACGAACTGCAATGCATTTGAGGAATTAGAAAACTCACTCGGGCAATTCCCGCCTCATCAAAAGACAGTATTGTGCTAGCAATAGTTTCATTATCTAAATATGAAAATCTGATTTCGGATGCTGAAGAACTTCCTTTTACTCCCGGTCGATCTTCAATTTTATAGTATTCACAAAGATCATTTTCGCTGAGAATCTGATAAACCGTTTTACAGCCACTGCAACAAAAATCATGTTGTTCGAATTGTTATTAGTGTAATCGAAAGTGTTTGTGTTTAAACGATTTTGGAAGAAAGTATTGCTTGTAATCATAGGCAAATAAAAAACTTCTGCTGCTTTTCGTGCAAAAAGATTATTATAATCAAAGTATTTTTGATTGTTAAATCCATTGGCTTTATCAAGCCCTAGCTCTAAACGCGATAAATGATACTTAAAATTATCTTTTTCAATTTGCAGCTTTTT
>JBDNHP010000326.1:0-2397 GCA_041688765.1 Flavobacteriales bacterium | reverse complement strand
AACACCTATCCCGGCTGATAATAATGAAGGATTATGCTATGATGAGGCGAACAACCGATTGCTAATTTCTTGCAAGGGAAAAGTAGGGAAAGGCAAAGAATTCAAAGACCAGCGATTCATCTATGCATTCGATTTACAAACAAGAAGTTTAAGTGATGAACCGGTGATTCGTTTGGATGTGAATGAATTAATTGCTTTTGCAATTGATCAAGGCATTGTACTCGATCAAAAGAAGAAGAAAAGCAATGCCAATTATGTATTAAAATTCAGGCCTTCTGCTATAGGAATTCACCCATTAAATCACAAGTTATTTTTACTATCTGCAGTTGATCACATGCTATTTATATTTGATGAAAATGGAAAAATAGAGCATATTGAAAGACTTGATGAGCAGACCTATAATAAGGCCGAAGGAATTGCTTTTTTTGAAAATGGCGACCTGCTTATTACGAATGAGGGGCAGAATAAAAAGCCAAGTATTATTTGTTTGAAATACAAGCTTTGAATATAGTATCTAAATCAATCCTATCCTTGCTTTTTTTGCTTCTCCATTGCGAAATTAGGCTGCTAAAATTTTTCCTCAAAGAACTTCATTAAGTTGATAAATCTTCATAGGATCACCAAAAACATAAAGCTTGTCATTCTTCTTTAAAACGGTGTCCCATTTCAAATCGGTGATGTACTTTTCTGACCTTTGGATGGCCAAGACAATTACTCCATAATCTTCTCTGATTGCGGAATCCCTGATAGTTTTGCCATGTAATTTTTCATTGCCCTCTGATATATGTACTATAGCAATTTCACGATCAGGAATATAAACTGGAAAATTTCCCGATTTCTTTCTAGAACCGGATTCTTTGGTAAGCATAGTATAGTCAGATGAACGCAATTGGGCCACAAACTGCTCAATTTCAAATCCCGGAACTAAGTATTTCTTCATTACACGGGTAAAAATCTGAATGGATGTTTCAAATTCTTCCGGAATCACTTCATCAGCTCCCAAGCGAATTACCTCATCCATTTCTTTAATATAGCGCGTTCTAACGATCACGCAAGCCGTACGACTAAGCATTCGAATCGAACTCACAATTTTACGGGTACTAGCCGGATCTGAAATTGCCACAACCACAACTCTCGCCTCATGCACATGTAAATGTTTCAAAATGCTGTCTTCAGAGCCATCACCATAAACTATTGGTTCTCCCCTTTTTTTTCCTTTTTTAAGTGCGTCAGGATCAATATCAACAATATAATATGGTATTCCCGAGAATCGCGCTGCTTTAGCAATATTTTCGCCATTAACGCCATAGCCAATTATCACCAAATGATCCTTCAAATTTGGCCAATCAGAAGCAATATCCTTCTTTTGGGATTTCATCGCTTTTAGCCTGCGCCGCACAGCAACCGGCATAGGTGCTTTTAAAAAGAACTCAGTAATTTTTGGAGAGTTCTGCATAATCATCGGAGTTATACCCATGGATAGAATGGCAATGCTCAAAAAATATTGGTATATCTCCTTACTCATCAGGCCATCAGTTAATCCCACACTAGCCAACAACAGGGAAAATTCACCCACTTGAAAAATGCTCAAACTGGCCATTATCGTAGTTCTGGGAGGATAGCGTAAACTGAAGGCCGCTATTGAAACTACTATGATTTTCAAAAGAATAACCGCAATGGTAAAAAGTAAAATCCAGTGCAAATGATTGATAAAGAAGCTAATGTCAAGCAAAGTACCAACCGACACGAAGAAAAAGCTAATGAATATTTCTCTAAAGGGTAATACGTTAGCAGTAGCCTGGTGACTGTAATCGGATTCTGAGATGATAAGACCAGCGAAAAATGCACCCAAAGCAAGGGAAAGTCCAACAGATGCTGTTAGCCATGCAATTGAAAAACAAAATACGGTAACGGTGAGCACAAATAATTCGCTGTTCTTGGTTTTTACTACTTGCTTAAAAACACTAGGAACTACGTATTTTGCTAAAAGAAATATTGCAGCCAAAACTAAAACCACTTTCGCAAGAAGTACTGCAATTGTTGTCCATATATCATCAGCTTTACCCGCCAAAATGGGGGTGAACAGCATCATAGGCACCACAATAATATCCTGGAAAATGAGAATACCTATGGCAATTCGGCCATGTGGCGAAGTAATTTCGGCTTTGTCTTGCAATATTTTTAATACGATTGCAGTGCTACTGAGCGAAAAAAGGAAGCCGAGAAACACCGAAGTCCCGATAGGCAAACCGGTAAAATAAGCAACAATGGTTGTAAAGAGAATTGTTCCAAAAACCTGCATACTGCCGCCGAGTAAGACTGTGTTCTTAATTTTGGCTAAACCTTTGAGTGAAAATTCAATTCCGATAACAAAAAGTAGAAAAATGATCCCAATTT
>JBDNHP010000325.1:0-1803 GCA_041688765.1 Flavobacteriales bacterium | reverse complement strand
TCTCGAAGCGGCCTTTTAATATTTGCAAAAGCGTTTCTCTTTGGCTTGACGATAATTCCTTGTTCATATATTCCAATGCTCAACGATTGGCGCCTATTTGGTGTTTAAAATGCCAAGATACTAAATGCGGGAAATAATTGAAACATCCAAATGACGTGGATTAAAAAATATAACGCACTCATGGTCTTGCTTGAAAGGTCTTCCAAAATATATGAAATACGCTTTATAAACAATCAACATTGCAAACCACATAATTCTATTGAAAGACGAGGCTTTGAAATCCTATACTTAGCCAAATGTGCAAGAAATTGCACACATTTGGCTAAGTATAGCACAAACATCTATGCTTTCTCAAAAAGATGATCCATAGTAACCTGATTGTCGATAACCTCTCTATTATTAGTGTTTTCCTTTATTCCAAAAATACTGATCATGGTGATGTAAATATTCTTGCGCCTAGAGAATCCTTTTACAAACTGAAGCTTTTTATTGAGCAAAGTTTCTTTGTAGTTCTTGGTAATTACATATTCCGCATTTGAGAATTTAATTTCACATAAATTGACGGAGTTGTCGCCCCTGTCTATTAACAGATCGATCTGAGCATTTTTATTTCTCCAGCTTGAGCTGTTAGCACTTATCCCTGCAATACCTAGAGCTTTCTTTGTCTGTGCCACATCTTTCAAACACAAAACTTCAAATGCCCGTCCTCGCCATGACAAATAACTTCTGGAATTGTAAAGTGATGTCCAACTATCATCCCTGTTGTTCTTGATATATTTCAAATAAAACAACGAGTACTCATCACATAATTGATGCAGTGATTGCTTCTTCTTTCTTTCAATGGGCGTGATTTCGGCTATAAAACCTGATTCAATCAACTCTCTCATCGTACGAGTAAGACTTCCCCCGGAACTTAGACCAGTTGCTTCAAGGATTTCATCTCTACTAAGTCCTCTTCTAGATTTAGCCAAAGCCTCAATAATAGTTTTATGATCAGTCGAATTATCGAACAGAGATGCGAACACAACATTAAATTCGTCAACTTAGAGACCAGTAGATTGAAAACACAAGCGGTTAATTGCAGTAGCTGCACTATCACCTTGAACAATTTTCTCCAAGTAGTGCGTAATACCACCCAAAGCCATATAAATTTGGAGATAATCGTAGCGATTTAGATTAAGCTTTTTTGATTTCAAATACTGTTCCGTTTCATATAAATCAAAAGGTATATTAATAAGAGCCTAATTTAGGTCTTATGTTAAAAATATTTTGTATATTTGTATATGCAAAAGACAAGGGGTAGTAAAGACGTTCAAGAATCAACTCGATTAAAGGTTTGTGCTTACTTAAAAAAGAAGTTGGGCACTCAAAATCAAGCAGCTGAAATATTTCAAATAAGCATTAGAAGTGTTAATAGGATTTGGGCTAATTACAAAATCAAAGGAAGTCGTGGATTACAAAGTAAAAAGCGTGGCGTACAAGGTGGTAAAAAAATTAATGGTGTACAAGCAGCCGAAGTTCGCAGATTGATTAAAGAGAAAATGCCTGACCAATTAAAAATGCCTTTTGGTTTGTGGACAAGAGAAGCAGTGGAACAATTGATACTAAATAAATACGGCATTGAATTGTCTCGATGGCAGGTTGGTAGGTATTTAAAATCTTGGGGTTATGCGCCGCAGAAGGCTATTAGTAAAGCATACGAGCAGGATCCAAGGCGAGTGGAACAATGGTTAAAAAAGGAATATCCTGCAATAAAGAAGAAAGCTAAGAAACAAAATGCGGTTATCTATTTTGAGGATGAGG
>JBDNHP010000324.1:0-15209 GCA_041688765.1 Flavobacteriales bacterium | reverse complement strand
TGCTTGACCGATTCCCTGAGCCTCGCCCTGCCTACAATACGGTTTCTACAATCATCCGAATTTTAGAGAAGAAGGGAGTTATTGGACATGAAGCAATAGGGAAGAATCATATTTATTATGCGCTAATCACTAAAGATGAATACAAGCGATTCAGTCTTTCGGAACTCAAACAAAAATTGTTTGGTGGATCCTCCATGGGACTCCTTTCATTTTTCGCAAAGGAAGAAGGGCTTGATGAAACGGAATTAAAAGATTTTCTACAGTCATTAAAAAACGATAAAAGATGATTGAATTAATATCATATCTGCTCAGGGCTGAGCTTTCAATGGTTTTATTTCTCATTCCATACTTAATATGGTTAAGGAAAAGTAAATCATTCGCTTTTAATCGATTTTGGCTGTTAATGAGTCTATTTGTTTCTGCAATTTTCCCGCTCATTGACTTCTTTCCCGATCAATCCGTTGTTTCGCCAGTTAGAGTGCAGATTTTACCTGAATTCTTAAGCAGCGTGAATACAAATTCACAGGAATCTTCCATTGGAGATTTCGAGAATTGGTTGTTTTGGATCATATATTTATTGGGCGTGCTTTGGGCCGTAGGTAAAATCATTGTGGAGATCTTCAAAATCAGAGCAATTACCCAACAAGCAAAAAAGCTCTGGGATGGGATTTATACATTTAATACAGCTAGTTTGCAGGCTTTTTCATTTTTCAATCGCATTTATCTTTCATCTCAATTAGAGGAAGCTGATAAGGAAAAAGTGCTTGCCCATGAGCGAGTGCACGTGAAAGAAAAACACAGTTTAGATTCCATGTTTTTCAGAATCATTAATATTCTTCATTGGTATAGTCCTCTGCATTCCTTTTTGGGGAAACTATTAAGCGAGAATCATGAGTTCAGTGCAGATGAAGGCGCAATTCAGAATCAAGAAATTACAGATCATTATGCCGAAGTGCTAATACGCATGGCAACTGTTAATAAAGCTGGATTTGTTCAGCCATTTAATTCTTCAGAATCAATTAAAAACCGATTAAAAATGATGTACAACAAAACAGGTTCCGCTGCGGTGGGGATGAAAAAAATTGCCTTTGTGTTAATTCCATTTGCGGCTGCTGCCATAATGATGGCATGCAGTTCTGAAGAAGTAAACAACAGAGTTGATGAAAATGAAACGCGTTCATCTGTCGCGATTCCGGATGCTGAGGCATCATTTCCTGGTGGAATGGAGGCTTTGAACACTTGGCTGCAGGATGAGCTTGTTTATCCTGAAGATGCCAAATCCAAAGGCATTGAAGGAAAAGTGATGCTTAAGTTCCAGATTTCGGTGGAAGGAAAAATCGCATCTGCAGAAATAGTCAGAGGTGCTGACGTAGTGCTTGACAATGCAGCATTGGAGACCGTTCGCAAAATGCCGGATTGGATTCCTGCAGTTAAAGAAGGCAAAGCCGTTTCATCTGAAATGATATTGCCTATTGTGTACAGTTTAGGCAGATAGTACTTACTGCACTTGTATTGCCTAAATTTGCGTCATGCAGGCTGAAATTGAACACATCGCAATCATAGATCTCGGCACTAACACCTTCAATATTCTCGTAACACATCTCGATGAAAACGGATGGAAGGCAGATTTCAGGACTAGTATTCCTGTTGGATTAGCCAAAGGTGGAATTGCAAAGCGAACCATTACTTGGGATCGCTTTGCACGAGGTCTTGATGCAATGTTTATTTTCAAAAACACGGCGTCAAATTACAAGTGTCGACAGATCAAAGCTTTCGCTACATCTGCGGTTCGTGAGGCAGATAACGGAATTGAGTTTATAGATGCCATTCGGGCGAAAACCGGAATTGAAGTCGCCATAATTGATGGAACACGCGAAGCTGATTTTATTTATCGCGGCGTTAAGCAAACCCTCGACCTTACTGAAGGTACAGCCTTAATTATGGATATAGGTGGGGGAAGTACGGAGTTTATTCTTTCCGGGGCAGAAGGGGTTATTTGGAAGAACAGTTTCCCGCTTGGAGTAGGTAGAATTGCCGAAATTATGACTTTGCCTGATCCACTTGGCAAAGAAGGCGTTTTGGAACTCGAAGGCATGTTCGATGAGGTTTTATCGCCACTTTGGGATGCTTGTTCAGCGCATCTTATAGAGCGTTTAATTGGCTCTTCCGGTTCTTTCGATACCTTTAGAGACATGGTTAATCTGGCACATGGAGACAGAGAAGTAGATGTTTCTGATAAGGCGGTTGAAATTAATTTGCCCCTTTTTCAGCGTTTGGCTGATATTCTTATCAATGCAACAGAAGATCAGCGTATACTGATGCCCGGAATGCAGCCCAGCAGAGCCGAAACTCTTCAAATATCAGCAGTGATGTTGAGAAAAGTGCTCAAAAAGCTTCAAATCAAATCGCTTTATCGTTCCCGTTTCGCTTTAAAAGAGGGCGTGATGGATTGGCTTTTGGAAACTCATCAGCTGGAACGATCTTTGTAACCGAATTTTATAAATCAGATTTTCAATGACCAAGATTCTTATCATCGATGACGAGCAGGCAATTGCCTCATCATTGCGCGAAATTTTAGAGTATGAAGGCTATGAAGTGAAGTTGGCCGAAGATGGGGCAAAAGGTCTAGAGATGTCTATTTCTGGTGCTTTCGATATTATTTTTTGTGATGTGAAAATGCCGAAAATGGATGGCATCGAAGTTCTTGAAAAAATAACGGAAGCGGGCATTGAAAGCTCTGTGGTAATGATTTCTGGACATGGCTCCATTGAAACTGCCGTTGAAGCACTCAAAAAAGGAGCATTCGATTTTATACAAAAACCACTTGATCTCAACAGAATTCTGGTAACAGTAAGAAATGCCGCCGATCGTGGCGTGCTGATGGAAGAAACTAAAGTGCTGAGACGCAAAGTGAACAAAAGTCTCAGTTCTGATATCGTTGGTGAATCGGATGCTATTCAGAAGATTAAAACTATGATAGATACCGTTGCTCCTACCGATGCGCGTGTTTTAATTACCGGCGGAAATGGATCAGGGAAGGAACTTGTAGCACGTCAGATTCATGAAAAAAGCAATCGTGCATCTCAAGCTTTTATAGAAGTGAACTGTGCAGCAATTCCATCAGAACTTATTGAAAGTGAATTGTTTGGTCACGAAAAGGGAGCTTTTACCTCAGCTATAAGACAACGCAAAGGAAAATTTGAACAGGCCGACGGAGGTACTCTCTTTTTGGATGAGATTGGTGATATGAGTCAATCGGCCCAGGCAAAAGTTCTCAGAGCACTACAGGAAAGCCGAATCGCCAGAGTTGGTGGCGATAAGGATATTAAGGTTGATGTTCGTATTGTGGCAGCGACAAATAAGGATTTGCGCCAGGAAATAAATGTCGGTAATTTTCGGGAAGATCTCTTCCATCGGTTGAATGTAATTCCAATTCATGTTCCTTCGCTTAACGAAAGAACAGAAGATATTCCATTGTTGGCGAAGCATTTTATTGACCGCATTTGCGAGGAATATGGAATGCCTGTAAAAACCATAGATAAGGAAGCATTAACAGAGCTTAAGAAAGTAAACTGGACAGGAAACATCCGTGAATTCAGAAACGTGATTGAGCGTTTGATCATTCTTTGCCCAAAGACCATAACGGCGGCAGAGGTGAAAACTTACGCTAATCCCAAGGCTTGATTAAGAAAGGGATATAATTTTGGAATAAACGCCTCACAGACTAGTTCTTGGGGCGTTTTTCATTATAGAGTGTTCCCTGCCTATTGAACCCATGGTGCTATTTAAGCAACGCAAAAATAGAAATCATTCCGAAAAAAAATTGAGCTATCTATAATTTTGATTATCAAATAGATATAACATCTTTTTGCCTTAGAAATGATATAAATATAAAATGCAAGTCAAAACAAAGGCAACCGCTCGTGCTTTTATGCGTCTTATAATTGGATACGAAGTCTATTTTGTACGATAGAAAAAATTAAAGGTTACACCTAAAATTAACCGACATGGAAAGCTTACTAAACATCATCTCAGTAATTGAGGAACAATTTGGGGCAGGAGTACTTTTGTTGGTTCCGTTCATCCTGTTTATCGGCGCCGTTGCTAAATGGAAGCTGTTTGAAAAATGCGATCAGCCCGGCTATGCAGCAATAATCCCGATTTATGACATTATAATTGCCTTGCGCATTGTTGGTCGTCCAGACTGGCATGTATTGTTTTTCCTGATCCCAGTTTACAATGTTTACTTTGGATTCAAACTCATCATTGAGTTGGTGCAAAGTTTTGGACATTTCTCTATGGTCGAATACATTTTGTCTATCATATTTAATGTGTTCTACGTTTTAAATATGGGCTTGGCCTATAACGAAGTGTATTGCGGTCCCGTTTACCGCTCAAGTCGCGAAACTTTGCTCGCACGCAAAGCGGAATTAGCTTAAATAACCAAAACAACTAGTATACAGAAAACCGTCTAATACACTTTGGTGTGTTAGACGGTTTTTTCTTTACCGAATAGTTGATTGCATGCTGCTTATTCCTTTGGTTTTATTGCTCTCCAATTTGGAATGCAGGAAACAACCTATTAATAGTCCATTCGGGCAAAAAGAAGAGCGCACAAGGCGCTCCAATTATTTACTAAAAATCAAATTTGATCTTAATTCTATCAATCCAGCAATGCTTCCACTTGTTTTAATGCTCTTTCTAATCCAGAAACATCCGTTCCACCGGCAGTAGCATAAAATGCTTGTCCACCACCACCACCTTTAATATGCACTGCAAGTTCTTTTACCACTTTACCTGCGTTGAGTCCTTTTTCTTTCACAATATCTTCACTCACAATGCAGGCAATACTTGGCTTACCATCAAGCACACTTCCTAATACAGCAAACAAGCGGGGTTCAGCAGTTTTCATTTGAAAAGCAAGGTCTTTTAGGCTCTTGGCGTCCAAATCAATCCGAGCCGAAAGCCACTTAATACCATTCTTTTCTTTTAATGTTAGAAGCAATCGATCTTTTTCGGCCATCGCTTTCTCATAGCGCAAAGCTTCAAGTTCTTTGTTCAAACTCTGATTTCCTTCAATAAGATCGCTGAGAGCTTTTTTCAAATCCTGCGGATTACGAAGCATTCCGCGTACTTCCGACAATAGTTCAAATTCAGACTTGACATAGTTTTCTGCTGCTTCAGAAGAAATGGCTTCAATCCTTCGCACACCGGCTGCAACAGCGCCTTCTGACATAATCCTGAATGATCCAATCTTGCCAGTAGATGAAACATGCGTTCCTCCGCAGAGTTCTGTGGATTCTCCAAAATTGATCACACGAACGGTATCGCCGTACTTTTCACCAAAAAGCATCATTGCACCTAGTTTACGCGCCTCATCTATCGGTACGTTTCTTCTTTCGTTCAGTTTGATATCGCTTCTAATCAATTCATTCACCCTATTCTGAACCTGTGCAACTTCATCATCCGACATTTTGCCGAAATGCGAAAAGTCGAATCGCAAATAATCAGGCGCAACTAAGGATCCCTTTTGTTCTACATGCGTTCCGAGAATTTCTCGTAAAGCCTGATGCATAAGATGTGTAGCACTGTGATTAGCGGCGCTAAGTTGGCGTTTATGCGAGTCTACTTCAGCTCTGAATACTGATTCAGGTTTGGATGGTAATGTTTCGCTGATATGAATAATTAGGTTGTTCTCTTTGCGGGTATCAATGATGCGAGTCAATTCATGTCCATCGGCAATAAATCCTGTATCGCCAATCTGTCCGCCACCTTCAGGGTAAAACGGACTCGCAGTAAATACCATTTGGAATAGACTTCTGCCCTTACTTTTTACTTCACGATAACGGGTAATTCTTAATTCCGTAGTCAGTTGATCGTAACCTATAAATTCAGAAAGTTTATCATCCATAAGCACTACCCAGTCGCCGGCTTCTACTTTTCCGGCAGCCCTTGAGCGTTCCTTTTGTTTGTTTAGTTCGATATTAAAACCTTCCTGATCTATTGTTTTGCCATTTTCTGCAGCAATGAGCGCAGTTAGATCTGCGGGAAAGCCAAAAGTATCATACAATTCAAATACTTCAGCTCCATTTAGGCGTTCACCTTTGGTTGAATTAATGAGCTCATTAAGACGTTGAATTCCATTAGCGAGAGTTCGCAAGAAGTTTTCTTCTTCCTCTCGAATAACCCTAGATACGAGCTGCTGTTGCGATTTAATTTCAGGAAACTGATCGCCCATTTGTGCGGCCAAAATTCCACTCAAACTGTAAATGAAGGGCTCATTAATATTTAGGAATGAATAGCCGTAACGAATAGCTCGTCTTAAAATTCGGCGAATTACATAACCAGCCCCAGTGTTAGATGGAAGTTGACCATCGGCAATACTAAAGCTCACAGCTCTGACGTGATCCGCAATTACACGCATAGCAATGTCTTGCTTGCTGTCGGAGCCCATGTATTTAATGCCAGAATGAGCTTCAACTGCATTGATTGTAGGGCGGAATATATCGGTATCGTAATTGGAACGCTTGTTTTGCAATACTACCGCAAGGCGTTCAAATCCCATTCCGGTATCGATGTGTTTGGAAGGGAGAGAATATAAACTGCCATCAGCCATGCGGTTAAATTGCATAAAAACGTTGTTCCAGATTTCTATAACCTGCGGATGATCATTATTTACCAGGGTTTTTCCATCGATGGTTTCCCGTTCTTCCTTGCTTCGGATATCAACATGAATTTCGCTGCAAGGTCCACAGGGACCGGTTTCACCCATTTCCCAGAAATTATCTTTCTTACTGCAATGAAGAATGCGGTCAGGATCGATTAATTGTTTCCAAATATTTTCAGCTTCGGTGTCAGGCTCTAATCCGTCTTTTACATCACCACCAAAAACAGTTACGTACAATCTATCTTTTTCAATTCCGTATACATCGGTGAGCAATTCCCATGCCCAACGAATTGCTTCTTCCTTGAAATAATCGCCAAAAGACCAGTTGCCGAGCATTTCGAACATGGTATGGTGATAGGTATCAACACCCACCTCTTCCAAATCATTGTGCTTTCCTGAAACGCGGAGGCATTTTTGGGAATTGGCAATGCGAGGAAACTTTACCGGACTATTGCCCAGAAAAATATCTTTAAACTGATTCATTCCCGCATTAGTAAACATGAGGGTAGGATCATCTTTAATTACCATTGGCGCAGAGGCCACAATTTCGTGTTGTTTCGATTTGAAAAAATTCAGAAATCGCTCACGTATCTCCCTGGATTCCATAAAAATAGAAAGAATATACTGGATCTAAATATGTTAATTGCTGTTAAGGCTTGTTAGGCAAGCCATTACGGATTGCAAATGTAAACTTATTCCAGTAAATTCGCGCTGCTTCATAGCGAAGGCTGATTAGTAAATGGCAAAAGTTAAATACCGATATAACCCTGAAACCCTTACGTACGAGAAGGTAAGGCTGGGTTTTAGGGATTATCTCAGGGTAATAGGCCGGTATGCTATTTTCACTTTGGTGGTAGCATTTATCAGCATCGCCATTTTCACTTATTATTATGAAAGTCCCAAAGAAGTGGCTTTGAGAAGAGAACTTTCGTATCTTAAAAATCAACTTTCAAGGATTCGTTCGGATCTCGACACGCTTTCTAGAGTGACTCAAGCCCTTCAAAAACAAGATGATGAGGTTTATCGCAGTGTTTTTGGGGTTGCAAAATACCCTAATCATCTTCGTAAAGCCGGTATTGGCGGGGTTGATCGATATAAGGACCTCAAAGGTTATGAGAGTTCAGTGGAGATTGTTGAAACCAAACAGCGTATTTCGAGTTTGCAAAGGCAATTAGTGGCCCAGAGTCGCTCCATGGAAGAACTGTTTGAGTTAGCCAAGAATAAAAGCGAGATGCTTCAAGGTATTCCAGCAATTCAACCCATCAACAATAAGGATCTCACACAAATTGCCTCTGGTTACGGAAATCGTATTCATCCTATTTATAAAGTTCCCAAAATGCACTGGGGAATGGATTTCACTACTCCAAAGGGTACTGAAATTTATGCCACCGGAAATGGTAAAATTATTACCGTAGAAAAGCTCAATAATGGCTTTGGCTATCATGTAATTATTGAGCATGGATACGGCTATCAAACCTTGTATGCCCACATGAGCAAGATTTCTGTGCGAATAGGAGAGAGAGTGAAGCGCGGACAAGTGATAGGATTGGTTGGTAATACCGGCACATCCGTAGGCCCACACTTACACTATGAAGTACATAAGGATGGGGAGCGCGTTAATCCTGCCTTTTATTTCTTTAATGATATATCTCCTGAACAATATGAGTACCTGTTAGAACGGGCATCTATATCTAATCAGAGCTTCGACTAAGGGGAATTGAAAAAAAATCATCAAATTGTGGTCCCCTTAGAGGGACCATTTTTATTATGCCTTTTAAAGAACCGACCATAGAAAAGATGTACTACACCATAGGTGAAGTGAGTGAACTTTTCAATGTGAATCAGAGTTTGATAAGGTTTTGGGAGAAGGAATTCGAGGATCTAAAGCCCCGTAAAAACCGAAAAGGCAATCGTTTATACAATCAAAAAGACCTTGATAGTCTCCGCACTATTTATCATTTAGTGAAGGAGCGAGGCTTCACCTTAGAAGGGGCTAGAAAAAAGCTGAAGGAGAATCCCGATGAAGTTGATGCAAGTGCCGCAATAGTGAGTAAACTGCTTGACATTCGTGCTTTTTTAGTTGATCTGAGAGAAAAACTCTGAGTTTTACCAGATCTTTTTATCCATCATTAAATAATTTTTCACGTAGTCGTTAATTCCAGCTTCCAAAGATGAGAATGGTTTTTGGTAGCCTATTGAAATTAATTTGGACATATCAGCCTCTGTAAAATATTGGTATTTGTCGCGGATGTCTGCCGGGGTATCTACAAAACTGATTTGGGGTTCTAAACCCATGGCATAGAATGTGTTTTTAGCTAAATCGAGAAAGGTACGTGCCTTTCCGCTTCCGAGGTTATACAGGCCGCTGTTTTTGCGGTGGTGCATGAGAAAATAACAAACCTCAGTGACATCTTTTACATAAACGAAATCTCGCATTTGTTGCCCGTCTGCATAATCATCCCGATGTGATCGGAATAATTTCATGCTTGAATTTGCGCTGATTTGATTGAATGCATGAAATACCACGGAAGCCATCCTTGATTTATGGTATTCGTTTGGTCCATACACATTAAAAAACTTCAATCCTGCCCAGAAAAAGGGTTGATCTTTTTGTTCTAAAGCCCATATATCGAAATCATTTTTTGATTTGCCATAAGGGTTAAGTGGTTGCAGAGATTTTACTATATCGTGACGATCCTGATAGCCAAATTCACCCAATCCATAAGTAGCCGCAGATGAAGCATACACCAAAGGCAAGGCAAATTCGCAGCATAAATTCCAAATTGTTTTGGAATACTCCAGGTTTAGTTCGTTGAAAATAGCCTGGTTAAATTCGGTGGTATCGGTGCGGGCACCTAGATGAAAGATAAACTGAACATATTTCTCGTTTTCGCGCAACCATTGCGGAAAATATTTGCGATCAACTAGAGCAGTGTATGTTTTATTGGCGTAATTGGCTTTTTTTTCTTCCCTGCTGAAATCATCTACAAGTACAAGATCATTGAAGTTTTCTTCATTCAGCTTGGCTGCCAAGGCACTGGCAATAAAACCTGCGGCTCCGGTAATTACAATCATTTTTTAAAAATAGAATTGCTAAGAGTTCAAATGTACATAAAACCCTGTTCTTGCTTTAGCGTATATTTGCAGTGCAGGAAAAGCAATATGAAGAAAGTATATGTCACCAGACGTGAACGCTTCAACGCGGCACATAAACTCTGGAATGAAGCCTGGTCAAGCGAAAAGAATCAGGAGATTTTTGGTAAATGCGCAAACGCCAATTGGCATGGGCACAACTACGACCTGTTTGTAACCGTAAAAGGAACACCTCAAGCAGATACCGGCTTTTGCATTGATCTGAAATATTTGAGTGATTTGATCAAAGAAAAAGTAATAGAAAAGGTGGATCATAAAAACCTTAATCTCGACGTTGATTTCATGAAAGGAATTATGGCGAGCACGGAGTTATTATGTGTTAAGATTTGGGAGGAACTTGAACCTGAGATCAAAAAAAGCGGTTGTCAATTACACTCGGTCCGAGTTCACGAAACCGAGAATAATATGGCCGAATATTTCGGGGAAGATTTATAAACATGGGATATAAAAAAATAGACCGTTATGAAGATCATGTTACGGAGGGTATGTCTGGACATGTTAAAGAGCTCATCACTTTTTTGGGTGAAGACCCTGAACGTGAAGGCCTGCTGAAAACACCTGAAAGAGTAGCCAAAGCTTGGCAGTACCTCACTCATGGCTATGACCTCAACCCAGACGAAATTGTTCGATCAGCTTTGTTTCATGAGGAGTATCGTGAAATGGTGATTGTGAAAGATATAGAGGTATATAGTTTATGCGAACATCACTTGTTGCCATTTTTTGGAAAAGCACATGTGGCATACATTCCAAATGGAAAAATTGTAGGTTTGAGCAAAGTTCCAAGAATAGTGGATGCCTTTTCCCGAAGATTGCAAGTTCAAGAACGCCTTACGGTAGAAATCAGAGATTGCCTTCAAAAAACGCTGGAGCCTCTAGGGGTAGCAGTTGTAATTGAAGCGCATCACATGTGTATGCAAATGAGAGGTGTGCAAAAACAAAACTCAACAACAACAACTTCGGCATTTACCGGGGAATTTTTGGATAGTCAAAAAACAAGAGAAGAATTTATTAATCTTATACGCTCAAAACTAAGTTAATATGGAGAACCAGTTTGATTCATTTCGTCCGCTGGATGCCAAAGTGGCTTCAGTAGATACCACACGTTTATTTGTAGCAAACGTGTTTTCTTACATGTTCATGGCATTGCTTATTTCAGCAGCATTTGCTTGGTGGTTTGGAACAACTGATTTATTTTACTCTTTAGTAAATGAAGAGGGTGGAAGAACCATGACAGGTCGGATAGTAATGTTTGCTCCTTTCGCATTTATTTTAGCTCTAAATTTCGGCTTGCAGCGCTCTTCGACATCTACGCTAATGACTTTGTTTATTGCCTTTGCTGCTATTATGGGAATAAGCTTGAGTTATATTTTCCGATTTTTTGACATGGGAATGATTGGTGTCACTTTTGGAATTACGGCTCTTACTTTTGGTGTAATGGCTGTAGTTGGATACACCACTAAAACCGACCTTACGAAATTTGGCAGCATTTTGATGATGGCCTTAATTGGAATCATCATTGCCAGCATCGTGAATATGTTTTTAGGTAGTTCCACTATGGACTACGTCATTAGCGTTTTAGGGGTGTTAATTTTCACCGGACTTGTTGCTTATGACACTCAAAAAGTGAAGAATATTGGCGCACAGGTTGAATATGGTTCAACAATGGCTTCTAAGCTTGCCATACTCGGTGCAACAAGCCTTTACCTCGATTTCATCAATCTCTTTTTGTTCTTACTCAGAATTTTTTCGAGCAGGGATTGACATCAAGAATTGATTAGATAATTCAGGGACTGTTTCGAAGGAAGCAGCCTTTTTTTAATCATTTAAAATCAGGCATAGTCCGAGAGATAGAAATTTTTATTAGGGAATCTTTCGTTTTTGAGAAGATTATCGAACAACCGATGGGCTGCTTTATCAGTGTCAAATTTCGGATAGAACGCAAATGACCCAGCTAGAGCGGATAATCGCTGATTTAAACCGCAAAAATGGCAGAATGTGGACCAAAGATTAGCTATTAAAATGTTCTTGCAGTATGAAATTTAGGAAAGAGAACTGATCAAACTGGACGATGTACTGCGTTTAAGACAAGATTATTTGATTTTTACTTTGGCTTTTCCATTGCGGGATTCAGGAGAATATTACCCAAAAAAACCAAAGGGCTGCTTTATCGGCAGCCCTTTGATTGTTAAAGAACAGAATACCGGATTGTCCGGAATTTCATTACCAAAACTCCCACGCTGCATTGCTGCAACGTAGGAGAACTGGTTCATTCACAAGTTGTGCCGTATAGGCTGAGGAAAAATACTAAGTCGTTTGTGTTCACTACAAAGTCGCCGGTTAAGTCAGCAGAACATTCACCAAAAGTTCCGAATGCTGCCAGCATAGTGATAAGGTCTGCCGCATTTATCAATCCATCTCGGTTAAAATCACCCTGACAACCAACGATATTTTCATTTGGAGTTACAGTGAATTGTAATCTTAAAGGAATAGACCACACACCATCATCACCTACAGTTCTAACGTATAAGTAGTGCTCACCTTCAGTTAAGCCAATGGTTGGAACGTCATCACAAACTTGAGCTGTACTTCCAATTGAAATAGTGGTAATTGGATTACCGTTGCCTACACCGGGATCGGTATCCCAAAAATATTCTCCACCAACGATGTTTCGGCTGATGAATATTCTTTGTTTTTTGGTAGGACCGAATGACCCGAATTTACCTCTTACTCGAGTGTACAAATTATGCCAGCCTCTGGTTACGCCATTGTTATTAATGCTTACAGATTCGTTTAAAGTGTCAGAAGTCTCGCTCAGATTAAACGAGTTTGCATTGCCAACACCCGGATCCGTATCCCAAAAATACTCTCCTTCCGTGTAGAGGGTAGGAACGTAAACAGTCTCGTACTTGGTTATAGACCACACACCGCCAATTCCTTCGGTTCTTACTCCGAGGGTATGTCTGCCCCCAGAAACACCCAAAGAGTTTATTTCAATTTCTGTATTGAGGAAATCATCAATTGAATTTAGCGCTGCGGGGTTAGCTAGTCCAACGCCTGGATCGTTATCCCAAAAGAATTCTGCACTCGTGTATTGATTCACTACAATTCTGCGCACACTGGTAACACTCCAGCTACCGTCGTTGTGGTGTGTACGCACACCTAAAAGATGAGGCCCTTGTTTTAATCCGGCAGGACTGATTGCTAGGTTTTCATCAATTGGATTATTCGCATTAAATCCGATAAATGTTCCATTTCCAACACCGGGATCATCATCCCAAAAATACTCTGCCCCATCTATGAGCTGGGCATTTGCTAATATTCCACATAGGAATAATATAGTTATTATGAATAATTGTTTCATGAACGTTCTGTTAAAGGTTAAACAATAATCAGAACCTCATTATTCGTGGGATTCACTGATAATATTAATATTGAAAGAAGAGTTTGCAGGAACCACGTTTCCGCCAGGTACGTTTACGGAACGGATGATTGGAATAGCAGGTTCACCGTCTTTGCGATATACACCCTCTCCATCATAAACACCTAAATCTACTCCACCGGCACCGGCGCCGATAGCCGGTGATCCGCCAGCCAAAGTATAATCTTTTGACCATGCGAAGAGTCCAACTACAGCCGACACGAATGCTGGGTCAATATTCACGAGATTTACTCCTGCCCCTGGAAATGCATTATTAGATCCTGCAAAGCTCAGATTACCATTTACAGAGTTAGTAGCACTGATTGAGCTCGTATTTCTTCCAATAAAAATATTATTGACTACATTGCACGAAGTAACCGAATTACCTAAACCCGCAGCAGCACCAGCGTTGAGTCCCAAAATGATATTGTTCGAAATGTCGCTGCTAACTACAGAAAAAATAGAACCATTGAAAATATTATTTCGAATAATACTGTTTTGATTAGTTCCAGAAGGATAAGTATTAAAGGAAGCGGATGTGAATACATTTCCTTCCAATGACAGGGCGACTGAAGTATTATTGCCAATATAAAGGTAGTCGGTAATGATACAGCGCTGAATGCTAAGATTACTGTAAGTTTGGTTATTTACATCTGCATAGAATCGTGAGAATTCAATACCTGTTACACTCGAGCCAGAAATATTAGTTGTAAAATGAAGTTCGCCAACTATCGCACGATTACCAAGAATTCCATTACTCACAATATATCCGGGACCAAAAAAATGCAATTGCTTATTGAATACAACATTACCGTAAGAAAGGTTTGTAGCAGCCAAATAAATACTGTCCCCTGCCAGTGCGGCGTCAATGGCATCCTGAAGACCACTGTATTGCCCAGGGCTGGGACTGGCATTGTTAACATTGATAATAGTAGCGTTTGATTGCAATCCGATTGCAAATACCGCAACGGCAAGAATTAGTTTAAATGTTTTCATTTTGTGAATGATTAGGGGTTAAGTCTGTAAAATTCATTGTATTATAAGTCCTATGGAATACCCTTAGTGGTGGTGTCTTACCACCCTTTTGGGTAGGTTGCTCGAAAATGATAAAGAATAGATAATTCGTAAAATAATTCTCAATATTGCCTTATGATTCGCATTATCATTCTTCTGTTATTTGGTTTGATATTCTTGGAGCTTTCAGCTCAAGAAAACATCAGATTTCATCATTATAGAATGAGTGATGGTCTGAGTAATAATGTAATCCGTTGTTTATTTCAAGATTCTAAAGGTTTTATTTGGATAGGCACTGATGAAGGATTGAACCGATTTGATGGATTAGAGTTTCGGCATTATTTGAAAGATGAGAATGATCCTTCTAGCATTAGTGGAAATGTAATTCACGATATAGCTGAAGATCAATTTAGAAATTTGTGGATAGCGACCAAAGATGGTGGCTTGTGTTGCTATATTCGACTAAGCGGAAAGTTTGAAAAATACATTTTTCCGGAGCGATCTATTGGAAATAATCAGTTAGATAATATACTTGACATTTCTGTTCGAAACGGTAATGAAATATGGGTAGGCTTTGAGCGATCACCTTTGTTTCATTTTGAAATCGGGAAAAAAGGTGACTATCATGCCCCAGACAGTATAAGCATTTATAGAGAGCGGTTTTATGATATTTTCACATCAAGAGATCAAACGCTTTATCTCGGTCAGATCATTTATGGCCTCACCATTTGGGATGGTAAAGATTGGAGCTTAGTTAACAAACCTGGTGTTTTTCCAGCTCCCGGATCCATAATATCTGCTATTTATGAAGATAATGAGGGAATGATTTGGCAGGGCGGATGGGACAATGGTCTTCATAAATATGATCCAAAATCTAAAAAATATAGTACAGCATTTTTAATTGATAATAATCAAGTTGTATATGATGCTGAGGAGATACAGGCATTGAATCAAAAT
>JBDNHP010000323.1:0-6602 GCA_041688765.1 Flavobacteriales bacterium | reverse complement strand
TTTTGAACGCAATACTCCTTTTTACTCAGATTGCTTAGGTCACAACGCTCAATGTGTTGGTCCCATGAAAGTGTCTTCTTCATGGCTGCAATCAAAGAAATTAATTTGTGATTTTTGGACGTGCTTTAGCGGAGGGATACACCATAGACCATAACTTGAAGACAACCCGCAGTGCAACAAACTATCCAAACAGTATTAAAAGAATGGACTCAATAATCAAATTGTTAATGCTGCAAAACCACGCGCTAATCAAGCTTTAATGTTTGAAGGAGGTTCAATGGGGAGTTTTGATGTTTATGATTTGCCATTGGACGAAAAGTGGGATGGGTAACTAACAATTGCTCCTGATACAGATAAAATTTATAATATTTCGGGAGAACTTAAACCACGGCAGTCTACTGTTATTCATGAACTTAAGGAATTGTTACAGCGTGTTAATGGAATGGAATACTTACCTGCTCATAATTCTTCTATATTAACACAACAATCTATCCAACCGAAAGACCCTCGAGCTGACGTTGGCAATGAAGGCACGTCTTCTCCTGTTGTGCCTGATAAAGAGTAATCAGCAATTATGAAATATAGCTATATTATTCTCTGTGGACTCCTCTTGCTAAACTATTCAGGAAATGGTCAGGTGCTAGAGGATAGAATTATTTGTGAATTGGCAATTAAGGACAGCATAAATAAAGGACTTTTAGACGGGCTTCGACCAATTCATTTTCTTGAAACTACCCGATTTATTCCATTTGAAGAAAATCTTCTAGATTCAGCTTTAATTGACGACCCATAATTTCCGATTGATAGAAAATATTTAGGATATTTTAGTTGTTTTATAACTGTACTGAAAATATACAACGAACCTCCCATAGAAAGGTTTTCAGTATGTAAGGATTGCATTGTACTTGAAGTTTCCATATCAGGAACCCGCACAATAGATTATTTCAGCTTTAGGCGCGTATTTGACGAAGGGAATACCGAGATAGTTTTGAAGTATTTATTTAGTGACCTTTGATTGGTAATGCAGTCAAACGTCACTTCCCGACACTACGGCGATATTATCAAAATGTTGATTTTAACTATTTTGACATTCGCTGCAAATCTATTTAAGAAAAAAACAAGGTTTTTATGCTTTCGCTCATTATTGCTTTATGATAGGATAGACATACGTATTTTGATCATCCAAGATTTTTAAATAATACATGCCTCTGGATCTATTGCTCATATCCAGCTCTTTAATGCAGGTATTACCAGAAATAAGATAATCCTGATTTATTCTACAAGCTCTACCTGTTATATCTACCAATTCAAATGTATAGCCTTCAAAACTTAAATTATCAGCAATTATTCTACACTGATCATTGCAAGGATTTGGATAAATTAAGATCACCGGCTCCTCACTCATTCGATCATGCCAATTAGACAAATCCTCATGTGCTTTCCAGATATCTGGAATGCCATATCCTAAACTGTCATTTGGCTGATAAAACACGCTTGAACTCTTTTCGATCCGTTGAATTAATTCCGACACACTTAATTCCGGATGCGCTTGCCATAAACAGCTTACAAGTCCAGCCATAATCGGACTAGCAAAGGAAGTACCGTTGCCTTGTCCTATGCCATTGTTGAGGTTGGCAAATGAACTCTGCTCTCCAAGTGCAACCACATTTGGTTTCACTCGTCCATCATAAGTAGGTCCATAAGAACTAAAAAAAGCATGTTGTCGATTTACATTCACAGCACCAACTGTAAGCACATTTTTAGCATCAGCAGGTGCCGTAATATATCTCCATGCATCATCCCCTGAATTACCAGCACTCGTAACTACCAATATGCCTTTATCCGCTGCCATACCGGCTGCAATTGAAATTCTGGTGCTCGCGCCATCCATATTATAATAGGTATGGTTGTAGAGCGTATCATCAAACAGGGAATAGCCTAATGAAGAATTGATAACATCAATTCCTATACTATCAGCCATTTCAGCGGCAGCTACCCAATTGTCTTCTTCAATCGGAAATTCGCTATCCACATCTTCCGTTCTAAATAACCAGTAGTCGGCCATAGGTGCAGTACCGATTAATGAATCGGGCATCCATCCAGCCATAGTGCTCAAAACGTGAGTGCCATGAACACTTCCATGAAATAATCCTTCATCACCATCCACAAAATCATGTCCTATATGCAATCGGCCTTCATTTCTGATTTTATCAAATACAGACAATTCATCCACAAATGAAAAACCGGCATCAATCACTCCAATTCGCATCCCTTCGCCACTGAAACCTATGGCATGAAGCAAATGCCCTCGGTGCATTTCAATCTGATCAAAACATTCACCGTAAACATTGCTATTTTCACGAAACGGAATGGCGGCCTTCGGTGATGCCGTAATTTCAAATGCGGGCTTGATTGATACTTCGCTCCTCAAAGACTTAACTTGCTCATAACCAACAACAAATGGAAGTTTATCGAGATTTCCCAAAAGTCGGGGACGCTCTGTTTTAATGGTAATTGCATTAAACCATTTGCTCTTGTGAATGAGCTCTCCATCAACCAAAGCCAACACCTCTTGAATATAATTTTCATTAACAGGCAAGTCACTTTCATCAAGTGCAATGTTCTGATTTGCCCTTCTGGCAATGGCTTCAGGAGATAAAAATTCTTCCGGACTGTTTAAACTAAATGGACTATAATTTTTGTCGCTGAATTGAATCCAATAGCGAGAGTTTTCAGATTGAGCGTTAGTAAATGCAGTAGAGATAAGCAGTTGCAGAATTATAATTAGGTACTTCATTCAGTTCCGTAATCTATTAGCCTCATTTCCATTTCTACACCAAAAATGCCATCTTCCTGAAAGTTGAGGTCAATGTATTTCTTATAAATTAATCCAATATTGTAGGCATAAATTTCATAAGCCAATTCCTGATCCACCAAATTGATATTGTTGCGTTGATTAACACGCAAGGTATTTTCAAAAGTGAATGGTCCAACTTGAACAGCACTTCCAATGCCACTGTAAGTATGCATCCAAGGAGCTCTCAGGTTTTGCGCATTGCCATCCCAATTAGAATCTTCTTTTATCGGAAAAACCATTCGTATGAAACGTTCATTATTGTCATAACGCTCTGCTGTGGTTGGAGTGCGTTTTGCAGTCCATACTGCGTTTAGGGTCCATGGCATCCCATTTCCGGCACGCTTGTAACGCATTATTTCGTAAGCTGGATGACCAGTATTGTCCGTGTAGCTTGGACCAAGAACTTCTTTAATTTGAAAACTGCTGGTGTCAGAGGTAATGTCGTGACCAATCGAATCAACAAGGTAATGCCTGTACAATCCTTGCTTGAGGGGAAAGTATTCATAGCCAAAATCTATTTCCGCAGGATCAAGCTCCTTCTTTTTGCAGGATGCCAATACAGCAATACAAAGCAGAGCGAGTAACAGTTTTTTCATATTTTATTTTCTTGCTTACTTAATGAAAACCCCATTTTCATAGGTTTCCTTTTTTTCAATAATGCCATCAATCGTGTAATATACAACATCGCCAGATAATTCCCCCCCTTTGTATTCCCCTTCACGCATAATTTGAGTACCTCCCAACTTTTCAACCCATTCCATGGTTGATTCCGGTCCTTCAGCCGGTTTCTGCTCTTTCATGAATTCCCCTTTATCGTAAAACTCTTTGAAAGGGCCTTCCGCTAAGCCATTTTTATACGTAATATCTAATTTTGGAATGCCTGAAGGGTAATAATCGAGGAAATCTCCATTATGCCTTACTTCTTTGGTTTTGGTCCCTCCACGGTACAAAGCCTGTAATTCGAGTTTGCCATTTTCAAGATAAAAAAGCCATTCGCCCTCTTTAATACCTTTTATGTACTTTCCCTCGCTAAGTTTGAGTCCATTGCTTTGATACTGAGTTACTTTCCCTTCATAAAGTCCATCCAAGCAAGTGCCTTCTGCTCTTTTCTTGTGATCGGGGAAATATTCTACAAACGAACCGTGCATTTGGTCGGCTTTGTATTCCCCGTCGTGCATTAGTTTGCCATCTGTGTAGTAAATTCTGGTTTTCCCTTCACGAAGATCGTTCACAAACATTTCTTCTGAAATCAGATGATGTTTTTCATCAAAAAATGACCAAATCGAATCTTTCTTTTGATTGAGGTATTTGCCTTTGCCTTGTAATTGACCGGTTTTAAAATAGATTTCTGCATCAACAAGAGATGGATCACTGCGGAATTTGTGAATCGACATCAATTCACCCCCCTCAAAATAATAGTAAAAGGTAGCGCCGGAAGCCGGTTTATTGTCTTTAAAAGTCCCAGAGTAATATAAATCACCATTCTCATAGCTTCTATACCACAGGCCTTGTTTCTGACCTTTGCTGTCTTTTATATTGAAGTCCACACCGGCTTTTCCTTGTGGCGGCCAAGTAGGTTGAGCCAACAGCAAGGTGTTGCTCAGTAACAGAATTAGAAGTATAAGTGTATTCGGTTTCATTCTTAGCTTGCTAAATTAATAAATCAAACGGGCTTGTGCAGTGGCAGATTGTATATTTTGAACATATTCAAGTGTTTATATGCTGAACGGTGAATAAATCTCCAATTAGCGGACTTGTATTGAAATGATGGCAGGCATTGCCTTCGATGGTGGAAATTCATCCCAAAAAATTGAAAATCTTGCATAAACTGTTTAAAATTAGGTTAGAGCCACCTGAAAGGTTTTGTACTTTTGCACTGAATTCAGGAAAACATCTTCCTAATTCATATACATCAAAACTCGTGCAATCATGAAAGTAACCGTTGTTGGAGCAGGAAATGTTGGAGCTACCTGCGCTAATGTTCTCGCCACTCGCGAAATTGCAAATGAAATCGTACTTCTTGACATTAAAGAAGGAACTGCTGAAGGAAAGGCCTTAGATATCTGGGAAACTGCTCCGATTTTAGGTTATGATTCCCGTACTGTTGGTTCTACCAATGATTATGCCCGTACCGCTGATTCAGACGTAGTGGTAATCACGTCTGGACTTCCACGCAAACCTGGGATGAGTCGCGATGATTTAATCGCCACCAATGCTGGTATCGTTAAGTCGGTAACAGAAAATGTGGTTAAATACTCGCCAAATGCTATAATCATTATCGTTTCGAATCCTTTGGATGTAATGACTTATTGCTCGTTCTTAGCAGCAAAAATTGATTCCCGCAAAGTATTTGGAATGGCAGGCGTTTTGGATACCGCCAGATACCGTGCATTTTTAGCTGAAGAATTAAATGTATCTCCAAAAGATATTCAAGCAATGTTAATGGGTGGACATGGTGATACCATGGTTCCGCTTCCACGTTATACTACTGTTGCAGGTATTCCTGTAACCGAAATGATTGGAGCAGAGCGCCTCGAGCAAATTGTGGATCGCACCAAAAAAGGGGGAGGCGAAATTGTAAACCTTTTAGGCACTTCAGCATGGTATGCACCAGGAGCTGCGGCAGCGCAAATGGTTGAAGCAATTGTTCGCGATCAGAAGCGAATTTTTCCATGTTGCGCTTGGTTGCAAGGTGAATATGGTCTTAAGGACATTTTCTTGGGCGTTCCAGTTAAATTAGGTAAGAACGGTATCGAAGAAATCATTGAGCTTAAATTGAATGAAGCCGAAATGACTTTGTTAAAGGATTCGGCAATTGCAGTTAAAGAGGTGATGAATGTTTTGGATAAAATGAACCAAACGCTTGCATAATTTAAAGATTTAACTACAGAATAGGAGAGGGGCTTTGGCCCCTTTTTTTATGCTTCTTTATTTATTGAATTAATGGTGCTGAAATTTATAAAATTGCCTTTTTTTTTTAAATTTTATCATTAAAAAATGGCACACAGATAGCGCAGATAATCGCAGATCTAATTCGATTAAATATTTTGATGGAAAATTGATCACCTATCTCCAATCTAATCCGCGGAAATCTGCCAAATCTTTTACATCTGCGTTCTATAATGCCTGCCTATAGCATAGCATAGAACACTTCCAATCTTGCTAAAGGCATCTATTTCTATTCACTGGAAACCGATGGATTTGAACAAGTAAAACGCGCAGTAAAATTGTAAATGTAAATTTCCCAATGGCATAAAAAAGAGGGCTTTCTTTTTTAGAAAGCCCTCTCTTATTTTCATCAACTTAATATCTACCTCAATATCACAAACTCCTTCGCCCCTTGATAATCACCCGATCGCACTCTGCAAACATAAGTGCCATTTGGCAGAGTTTTAAGATCCAAAACCTGAGGAAGATTATTCGATTGTAAATGCATTACAAGCTTACCAATCATATCATATACTTCAATAGATGTAATGCTTCCATATTGCTTGTCAGAATCAATTTTTAAATATTCATTTGCCGGATTAGGATAAATATTAAACAAAAATCGATTTCCATCTGCAATTCCGGGAACTGTATTTGTTGTATCCAGACCTTGGTACCAAGCCAATCCACCTCCAACTTGTCCTAAAATGAGTTCCGGAATATCATCATCGTTAAAATCAAATAATGCTACGGCACTTCTGTTTCCCTCATTTATTCCTGCAAATGCAAGCTCAATTAACGAAAAACTTCCATCCAA
>JBDNHP010000032.1:0-7599 GCA_041688765.1 Flavobacteriales bacterium | reverse complement strand
CGAACTGACCGCCAGATCCACCACCGTTCCATCCAGCTGTACCATTAGAGTTTCCTTTTCCACCAACATATACGCGCAGGATTTGTCCGGGAATAACATTATAGTTTGCTTCACTGTATCCACCTAAACCACCATCTGTTTGAATTGGATTAGGATTGCAAGCTTGTGAATCACCACCTTGAGCTCCCCAAACTTTAAGAGTTACAAGAGAAACACCATTAGGCACGGTGAAATTTTGCAATGCACCAGTAAAGTTGAAAGTGATGGAATCAGGCACTATCAGAGTTGGGTCATAACAAAGACCACAATCATTAATAATGCTATTACCATTAATAACACCTGCACAGTCAGTACAAGATGAGTTATCACCGCCACAAATTCCGCAATCATCAATTACAGCATTGCCGCCGCATATTCCGAAGCAGTCAACAACAGGCAATAGATTAGGGTCTTCGTAAAGAACACCATCGCAACCTAATACACAATAAGGTATCCCTTGGTTAGGATCGTAACAGTTGCCGCAAGCATCTTGAACAAAAATCCCACCGCAAAGGCCATTACAGTCAACTATGTAAGCACAAGTACCATCATCATCAGTTGCATCGGGATCGTAGTTACAAGCTGCAACATCAACACAACCAGGTATACAAGGTAACAATCCGGTTAATCCTTCAACACAAATACCGCAATCATCCAAATAAGCGGTACCATTAAGGTCACCGTTACAGTCATTAAGACAGATAGGGAATTCAATTCTGTAAGTAAAACGCACACTACCATTACCGGCATTTTGTCCAGCCGTAGTAGCACCAAGTACAACACCACCAAGGTATCCTGATCCACCTCCGCCACCAGCGCGGTAAGCTGATCCACCACCATACCAACCACCGCCACCACCGGCAACGTGCGATTGAAGGGTATTACCACCATTTCCGAAAGTACCAGAGTTTGAAGGAGCAGTACCAGCAGCACCACCAGAAACCTGGCCACCCCCGTTACCACCTACACCTGTAATAAGAGCAACACCCGCTTGTCCAGCAGAGCCACCGCCATTACCACCAATACCATAATCTAGCGTACAGCCACGTTGGCCACCGCCACCGCCACCTGCAACAATTCTTCTTGAAGCAAGCACACCTATAGAAGCTCTAACGTCAGAGGCTCCACCTCCGCCGCCGGCATACTGGCCACCGCCACCACCGCCGTTCCAACCAGAAGGTCCATTAATAGAACCTTGTCCGCCTACATAGATATAATAAGTTTGTCCTTGGACAACCAAAAGATGTCCGCGTGAGTAACCACCCAAACCACCATCATCTTGGAAATCATTCACACCATTACAACTAGATGATTTACCACCCTGCGCGCCCCAAGCTTCAACATAAATGGAGTCAACACCAAAAGGAACGGTGAAAGATTGAAATAAACCAGTGAAGAAGAAGTTAGCAACAATTTGTTCTGGTCCATCCGGATCATAACAAACGCCACAGGCATCAATTTCTGAGTTACCACCGCACAGGCCTGCACAGTCAACGATGTATTCACAACTTCCGTCATCAACAGTTGCTCCTGCATCATAGTTACAAGCAGCACCATCAACACATCCTAAAACACAAGGTTCAAGACCAGTGTCTCCTTCTACACAAACACCACATTCGTCGATATAAGCATCACCACCAGGGACACCAGCACAATCCGGCGGACAGTCGATATCACCTTGAGAAGCATACAACAGGACATTGAATCCAAACTCCATCAAATCTGTTTGAGGTCCCCAACCATTGACCATTTCATACCATGGTAAGGTTAAACCACCAAAGAGTACTTTACCAGCACCCCAATCTGTTTCGCACAACATGATTTCGTTGATATTGTCAGCAGCTCTAAGGATGTTGACAAGCCCTGCGCCACCTTGAATAACGGAGTGGCCCATGTAGTTTCCGTCGAAATAGTTTGCGACAATTCCGGTATAAAGCGGGTGATTTAAGTCAACAGGAATAGCATCGAAATTCAGAGACGCTCCACCGTTGTAAACCAATTGAACACCTACGCCGTCACCACCTTGGAAGCCGTAGCTCATTCCATTACCTTCATTAGGAGCGGAGTTGAGGAGCAGACGATTTCCTTCGGCAACCCAATCTTCCATCACAGGCAAGTGAATGTTCAGGAAGTTTTCCATTTCCTGCGCGTTGTCATCACCACCTTCGCAATAGATAAAGCTATGGTTATCCAGCAGGAAATTAATGTCGACCGTTTCATAGCGCAAGTCAGACCACTGACCTACACCAAAAATATCGTCTAAGTTGTTCAAGTTGGCGAGGGTATTAACCCCGAAATCATCCCATGGATGACCAACTGTAGATCGGACAAAAGCTGCTTTACCTACAAAAGGATAGCAGTCAATTTGGGCTGTTAGAGGGGCGTACAAGCCCACAAATAACAACAGGGTAAGTATTCGTTTTGGCATCAGTAATTTATTAAGGCAGCCCTAAAGATAGACGAAATAAGCATATATACAAATGAATTCAATGTTAAATCGGTTGAGAAACATAAAATTGTCGATAAGTTTTTCGTTTTAGCGTTGTGAATCCACCATAAAAAACCGATTTTTAGAGACCTTAATTATTTGAAATGAATAGGTTACACATTTCCAAACTTGGAAATTGATTTTAGATTTCTGTTTTTTAATTCACTGAACATTTTTATGAAAGAAATCATAAGTTGGGGCGATTTTAGTTTATTAGACTTGAGAATAGGTACCATTTTAGAAGCTAGTATCTTCCAAGAATTGAAAAAACCGGCTATAAAGCTGTTAATTGACTTTGGAACGGCGGGCAAAAAAAAGAGCAGTGCCCAAATTACCATCCTATACTCCCCTAATGAGTTAATTGGCAAGCAAGTTGTGGCCATCATTAATTTGCCTTCGAAACAAATTGCGAATATTATGTCGGAGTGCTTGGTTCTAGGCGCTATAGGATTAAATGGTGAAGTGGTATTGCTTCAACCTGAAAGAAGAATTGAAAATGGCAGTCACATTGCCTAGGTTGAAGTGCATTTGAGATTTAGGCTATACCTTATTATATAGTATGGTCACCTTTAGAGGTTATTCTAATTAGTTAGGCTTTGTGAAATTTGGATTGGCAAAGACTATTTTTGCAAGCAATGAATAAGATTGTGTTTCTAGATCGTGATGGGGTGATTAATCGTGACCCGGGTGATTATACTTGTTCTTTAGAAGAGTTTGAAATTCTTCCTGATGTTATTCCTGCTTTAATGCAACTTCATTCCATGGGTTTTTTGTTGATGATCGTTACAAATCAGGGGGGCGTGGCTAAAGGCCTATACACTTTGGCGGAAGTGGAACGAATTCATCATTCATTTGCATTAACCTGCTTAAATCAAGGTGTACTGATTTCAGAATTTTGGATTAGCCCACATCATGAATCAAAAGGGAAGTCTTTAAGCAGAAAACCCGGCAGTTTACTATTAGAAAGAGGGCTTTCCAAGTATAAAGCGGATCCTAAACTTTGCTTTATGATTGGAGATAAGGGACGCGATGTTCAAGCGGCTAAATCAGCCGGAGTAGAGGGGATACAAATTCCTGTAAATGGATCTTTATTGGAAGCCGTTAAAATTATCAGAGCAAAATCATGAAATTCATACTTGCAAATAATGAGTTGTTTTCGGCAGAGTTGCCCGGAGTAAAAATTAGCAATCGAGGATTTCACTATGGCGATGGTTTTTTTGAAACGATCAGAATTCTTGATGGTAAGCCATGTTTTTATAATGCTCATTTTGAGAGAATTCTGAAAACCGCCAAGGCATTAGGAATGATCCTTCCTGACGATTTCAGCAAAGATTCACTGCTGCAATCTATCCACTATCTACTTAAAGAGAATTCAATTTTTGAAGGGGGAAGGATGCGGATAACATTTACTCGCAGTGGGGATGGCTTTTATCTTCCCGAAAAATCAACATTTGATTTTTTTATAGAGGCTAAATCCGTTGAACACAATATTTACACATTGAATCAACAGGGCCGATCTATAGATATTTACCCGGATATTCGTAAACAAATCAACCTTTTATCCATTTATAAGACACTGAATTGCCAAATCTATGTTATGGCAAGTCTTAGCGCTAAAAACAAAGGATTGGATGATTGTTTAATTCAGAATGATCGAAACAATATAATAGAAGCTAGCAGTTCAAATGTATTTATAGTTAGCAATGGGGTGCTCTACACTCCTACTCTGGATGATGGTTGCGTTGGCGGGGTGATGCGAATGCAAATAATTAATCTAGCACTAGAGAATAAAATTAAAGTTTATGAATGCAATCTTACTCCACAACATTTACTGGCTGCGGATGAAATATTTTTAACTAATGCAATTCAGGGGATTCAATGGGTTAGCTCCTATCGTACAAAAAGATACTTTAATGAAAATGCCAAAAAATTTATTCAAATATTAAATGCTGCAGCTAAGATATAACTAAGCATTTAATCGAACTCGTGGATCAAGCCAAGTATAGATAATATCTACCAATAAATTAATTAAAACAAAAGTACAGGCAATAATTAAAACTGCCCCCATTACAACTGGTAGATCTTCTTTTTCCAAAGCTGAGAACACTTCAAGTCCAAGACCCTTCCAGCCAAAGACAAATTCGACAAATACAGCTCCTGCGAGCAATGATGCAAACCATCCTGAAACAGCTGTTACAACGGGATTCAATGCATTTCTCAAAGCATGAATAACAATCACTCTAAAGGGGCTTAATCCTTTAGCTTTTGCTGTTCTAACAAAATCACTATCCAATACTTCGAGCAGTGAATTTCGGGTAAGTTGAACAATTACGGAAAGTGGGCGAATTCCTAAAGTTAAAGCTGGAAGAATTAAATTTTCAGGTTTAAGATAGACGCCAATCCATGGATCGATATCGTACAAACTTCCAGTCATCGGTAAACCTGTTCCGGGTAAATAAATCAAGTTATCAGCCCAAGGCATGAACTTATGAATCGATACAGGAAGAAGCAATGGTAAAAGGCAATAGAGCAATCCCAAAGTGAAACCAATTATAGCATATTTCGTCCATTTTTTTTCTATAGCAGGACTTAAATTTTTGCTTTTAAACCAATAAAGAATCAATACTAGAATCATGAAAACAAAAGGCATCAAGGGGAAATAAATTTGCTCAAACCAAACTAATCCACCTAACCAAGCCACAAGAATTGCCATAAAAAAAGAAGGCAGAGACATTCCCAAAGCGGAAATAAAAAGGCTCAAATGATCTTCTGGTTTACCTTTTCTTAATGCTGTAAATATGCCGAGTGCTATACCGAAGATCAAGGCAAAACTCATTGCCGAAACAGCTAGAATTACAGTGCCTGGCAATGAAGATACAATAATTTCGGCAACAGGCCGATTTGATTTATAGGATCTTCGTAAATATGGGAATTTTAAAACGAGAGCCGATTCAGAAAAATTGAATAATTTAAAATAACTGTATTTTTCATCGGATAAAAACGAAGGCGATTCATGGTCGATTTTATTATGAATTGAAATTGGAGAAAGGTCATTTAAATACAGTAAATATCTAGTACCAATAGGTAAATCTAATCCCAGATTCTTTCTAATCGCAGCCAGCACTTCTTCTGAATCATTTTGGCCGGCAATTTGTCGTGCAGGATCAGCAGGACTGAGATTGAAAATAAAAAACACCAAGCTAACAACACCGAGAAGTACAGTGAAAGAATAGAACAATTTATTAATCAGAATACGAAGCATTCTATCAACGCGAATGTTTCGCGATCAGGGATTGAAAATCAGGTAAATCACAAGCCGCCCATTTATTGATCACCTTTCCATCACTCATCATAACGATTCCCGGATTTGCGCGGATAATTGTTTTGAGAACTTTTTCATCACTTCGCAAAAATGGATATGCCGCTTGATGATCATGCCTCCATGTATCCGCTATTTGATCAGAGGAAGCAGTTACTCCAAAGAAACGATGACCTGCATCTTGTGCTGCTTTTGCAAAAGCATTTATTTCTTGCTGATAGTCATTATCACTATGCTCTAAATCATAGCTGATTTGCAGGAATAAAATTCCTCTGTCTTCCAAAACACTTTGAGTAATATCTTCCCCTTCAAAAGTTTCGAGCATGAAATCAGTAATTGGAGGTACGTATCCTGCTTTTAATTCAATTGTTTTTCCTTCGAAGGATTTCACTTCATATTTCTTTATAAATGAAGAGTCTGAATAAAGCTTTTGTTCGAGGTAATCGGAGCTGAGTACAATGGTATCCTTAGCATTTTTGATATTCGTAAAAGTATATTCTACGGCATTTAAAGGGGGTTGCTTACCAAAATCTTCGGCAGACATCATTCCTTCTCTAACACTCAATCCGATAGCATAAGGACGATAATCTTTTAGAGGCAAATGCACTAAGGTATAATATTGAAATATTCCGCAAACTAATGCAGCGCCAATTGCAGTGAACCACTCAGCCCGTGGGCCGGGCATGAACTTTTTAATTGCTAGATAAACCCCAAAAATAATAAATGTGAAGGCAATAGGAAATAACCAATCGAGCATGAGTACACTAAAACCAGTAATAAGAAGAAGGGAGACCGGCAATATATAGAGGTCTTCCTTGGAAGTATTGAAATTGATTTTTTTACTGAAAAAGGCTGCAAAAAAGACAATGGTGATGAAGAATAATAGCACCAAATCTTTGTAGAAAGATTCCCAAGGCGTTAATGGGATGGCATTTCCAAAACAACCACATTCCATTACGCACTCTTTTGTTTCAGTCATTTCAACTCCGTCTCGCATTACTGTGATTTCGGCAAATGGATCACAGGTAGCGGTGTACCATGTAAGCCAAGTGAAGAATAGAATCATGGCCATCATGAGAGCCGCGGTAAGTTTAGATTTTCCACCGACTAATACTGCAAGTCCGAGTACAATTTCTGCTATACAAATAAAAATGGCGAGCTCAAGCGCATAAGGCTCGAGATAGGTCATATTCAGTGCTTTTCCGCCAAAATACTCTACGAGTTTATACGAAAATCCGAGAGCATCATTGGCTTTTATCAATCCTGAAACAATGAAAAGAGAACCAACAAGAATGCGCGAGATGTATATCAATAAATTCATAGTTGTAGATATTTGGGGCTAAATTAAAAGGCGAAAATCAGGTAAATTTAAGATTAACTAGTCTTTAACACTTGAGCAGAAAAAATGCTTTTACACATTCGATTCTGAATTGAGTTCATCGAGTTTAATCAATGCGAATAGTGCATAATTGGCCATATCCATATAATTTGCATCGACACCTTCAGAAATGAGCGTTTTGCCTAGATTATCTTCAATTTGCTTCACTCGGAGCAGTTTCATTAGAATAAGATCGGTGAGAGAACTAATGCGCATATTTCTCCATGCTTCGCCATAATCATGGTTTTTTTTAGCCATCAATTCACGCACATTAAAGGCATACGAATCGTACAATGCATTTGCTTTTTGAGCAGGCATATCTTTTTCATCCGAAGGTTTGAGGTCGATTTGAATGAGGGCCATAATGGCATAATT
>JBDNHP010000031.1:0-3330 GCA_041688765.1 Flavobacteriales bacterium | reverse complement strand
CCCCACCAGAAAGTAAAATCCCGTCGCATTCTTGTAATACAGAATCTAATTGAGCCCCATGCAAGCCATAAAGTTCAACAAATTGCAAAGAGCGATCTACATTTTGAAGCCAATGTTGTATAACAGAATCGGGATAAAATTTAGAAATGCCTATTAATTGTCCTTTTTCACGGAGCAGTTTCTGAGGCTGTGAATCATTGCAGGCAATGAAAAAAAGCAAAGAAGTGAGGAAGAGAAGACGTTTTTCCAAAATTGTTCGATTTGATAAAGTTTCAAATTCCAGAAATGGAATGAAAACCAAAAATAGCGAAGATTTTGCTGTTTCAGGCCCGGAGAAACCGGAACAAATAGTTGACAATGTGTGAGCTATTTGTTCCGGACCTTTCCCTAGGGAGGGTTGCAATGTGTTAGGTTACCCATTGCAACAATCTTCTCTGAGCCTTAACCAAAACCTGCCTTACCACGGGCAGATTAACCAAAATCTGCCTTACCACGGGCAGATTAACCAAACCTATGTGACAAATGTCAGGCTAATAAATCATGAAATTGTCACGGGAATAATACCAAATTGAAAACATTTACCCTACCTGTCCCAAATAAATTCTCCAATAACAGGAAAATGATCAGATGGAGGTATGCCATTCCAACACTCAGAAATAACGCCGTATCTAAGGGGTGTGATTCCATCTGAAATGAAGATGTGATCAATCATTACAGCGTTTTTAATTGCTTCACATCGGAATGCATTGTAGGTATAATCCGGGCCATATTTCTGAATTAAATCGGACGGATCCCGCATTCGGGAAAGAGGAGTGCTAAACCATTGCCAAACACCTAAAGGCTTTCCCTCATTAAAATCACCCATTACAATTCTAGGCCTTCTTCCAGCTTCTTTTTCTAAAAGTGCAGATATTAAATTGGCACTATTGATCCTAGATTTTTCTCCTATATGATCCAGGTGTGTATTAAATACACAAAGTTCGCGATTAGTGCTTAGTTCACGAAGAATGGCAAAAGTTGCAATCCTGGGTAACGCAGCATCCCAACCTATACTTCCAACCTCAGATGGATTCAAAGAAAGCCAATAGGTGCCCTGATTAATCATTTTGTAGCGCTCATATTTGTAGTAGATAGCGCAATATTCTCCCTTGCTATCAGCATCATCCCGGCCAAGTCCAATTCTTTTGTAATCAGACAACAAAAGATCCAAATCCAGGAGTTGATGATCTAATCCTTCTTGAATTCCCAAGATGTCCACCTTATTAAATAGAATTTGGGATGCGATAATATCTTTTCGTTCCGACCAAGTCATCGGATCATCAGGATTATCGTAGCGAATATTATAAGTCATAACATGAAAGGAATGCTCCGATTGTGCATTGCTTTGCTCTGAAATAAAGGCTAGGAGTAATGCCAACCCTAAGTGAAACAATTGCAAAGAATTATAGCTGAACTTCAGCAATGCGGAATCATTTTTCGGATTTAAATCCATGACGCTCATTGGTTGATACGTTTTTCACATTCCATTCTACTAGTTCATTAAACGCATGTTTTCTCACTTTGCAATTACTCACAGGGCAAAGTGGGCAGCTAAATTCTCGACAAGGATCAGTATGCACGAACATTTCAACTTTATCGCCATATTCTGCTTTAACTAATGCATCAATCTCATCCACTTGGTCATGCGCTTCTTCAACATTAAGATACCAAGGCAGCGTAATGTGAAAATCAAGATGAAGTACTTTTCCATAGCGGATTACACGCAAATTATGCATGTCTATCCAGGGTGCTTTGCGATGTGAATTGAAAAGTTTTACAAGCTTTTTGAGTACTTCAGTATCGGCTTCATCCATTATTCCAGCTACACTTGCTCTTAGAATTTTATAGGCTGTTCTCAGAATCACGAAAGCAAAAACAATTGCCGTCACTGCATCTACCCAGAGCAATCCTGTTAGCTTTACAATGGTTAATCCCAGAACAACACCGAAGGTTGAAAAAGTATCGGTCATCAGATGATTTCCACTGGCAATTAAGGCAAGTGAATTCGTTTTTCTGCCTTGATTACGTGTTCGCCAACCTACAAGAAAGTTAACTATTGCAGAAAAAATGATGAGCCAAATACCAATATCAATATTGGAAATCTTGGATTGATGAAAGAGTGAATCAATGGCTTCAATTATGATTAGCAATCCGGCAACACCAATCAATGTTCCTTCTACTGCTGCCGAAATGAACTCCACTTTTCCATGGCCATAAGGATGGTTTTCATCTCTTGGAACTGAGGCCAGATAGAGGCTATACAATCCAAAAGCGCCGCTGAATACATTTACTATACTCTCAAGGGCATCGGTATAAATGGCAACGGAATCGGTAAGGTACCAGGCTGTAATTTTGATTCCAAACAGAATAATTCCGGTGGCCAGAACAATCTTCTGAACTTTAATATTAGCCAAAGCCCCATCCATAGCTTCGGCTTAGCTCAATTCAATCTGGCGGACTACTTTTTGCAGAATTTCGAAGACTGTTTCGGCCATTACATTTTCAGAATCAAGGGTTGGATTAATTTCTGTGAATTCAAGACAGCAAATGCGTTCATTTTGAATAAGCTCGAGGATAATGTTTGCTGCTTCACGTTCGTTTATTCCGCCTTTTACGGGAGTTCCGGTGCCTTTTGATATTGTTGGGTCTAAGCAATCGACATCAAAAGAGATGTAAATTTTCTCGCAATGACTCAAGTATTTAAGTGCTTCTCTACAAATTTTTGTGATGCCTACTTTTCTGATTTCCGCGGTAGAATAAACTTTAACTTTATTCTTTTTGAAAAGATATGCTTCCTGTTCTTCAAAATCACGCAAAGTCATGAATATCAGATCTCTGTATTCAATTTTAGGCGCAATTCCTCCTACATTTTTCAGCTTCTCCCACATTTCAATGGTTTCATAATCGAGGTCATTGACCTTACTTTCCATATTATCTTCCGCAAGTGCAGTAGCCAGAGGCATGCCGTGAATGTTACCCGAAGGAGAAGTAAAAGGGGAGTGCAAATCGCAATGGGCATCAATCCAAATAACACCAATATTCATATCGGGATAAGCCATTTTTATACCTGCCAAAGTGCCTCCGGCATTGGAATGGTCACCTGAAATTACAATAGGAAATTTGCTGTCTTTTAAAACATCCCTTACACCAGCGCCAATGCGTTCATACATTTTAAGAATGCTACGAATTCTGCGGGCATACGGACTTCCCATTTCTCCCCAAAGTGCGGAGTTATCATCGGGAATAACGAGTGGTCGGTGATTTTTAAAGAAATGACTACGAAAATCGAGT
>JBDNHP010000030.1:0-3424 GCA_041688765.1 Flavobacteriales bacterium | reverse complement strand
ATCAGTATAATTACCGACAGGGCCACCACTGTCATAAAAATTTCCGCCGCATGTAGAAATGGTTTGCCCATTAGGAGACATCAGATAGTCCTGAGCAGACAATTTAAGACTGAATGCAGATGCTACAAGGCTTATGAAGATTAGTAAATATCGCAACATATTGAATTTAGGGCTGATAAATATAATTCAATTCAGGAAATTGATACTATATTAATATAGATACTAAAATGCAACAATAGGTTGCATGAGAGCGTGAGAAAGAGAGCGGAGAGCGGGTTAACGCAAGAGTGTTACTGTTCCTGCTTTTTCGATGGAATTACCACGAATACCTCTGGCTTTAATCCGATAAGTGTATACCTCCGTTTTGGTGTAATACTCTCCACCTTCATGATTGCCAATCCAAGGAATATCTATGTTATCCGTGTAAAACACCTTCTCCCCCCAGCGATTGAAAATCCAAAGCTGAAACTCGTAAATATCATGTCCTTCTGCCTTAAAATAATCATTGATTCCATCATTATTCGGGCTGAAGGAATTAGGCACATAAATATCCATAAAGGGATAAAACCATCTTGAAATAGAATCAGTACAGCCATTAATAGTAGTAGAATAGAGAATAATTTGATGCTCGTAAAAATCACTGTATTCATGTTCTGGATCAAACTCATTACTAAACGTTCCATCACCAAAATCCCAAACAAAATTGGCATTTTGAGGTGCAGATCCATTGTAAGTTTCTATTCCCCAATTGCCTTCGTAGTCAAAGTCGAAATTGGCGTAAACGTGCTCTACCACTACTGTTACAGACCCATAACCAATATTTCCGCAAATATCTTCAGCTACCACTTGATAAGTAATACTGTTTAAAGGCTGAACCTCTATTTCCTGATCATCATCATTGAGCTGTACCCATAAATAAGTAAATCCACCATATCCGCCGCTGGCAGAAGTTTGCAAGTCCAACGTTTCACCAGCACAAATTAGAGTATCAGGGGTACATACCACTGTTATTGGCATATCCGGAACACTGAGCAAGAGAGTATCACTTCCTATGTTTCCACATTCATCTATCACATCAAGCCAAATTATAGCTTGCTCATAAACCTGAACTTCGAGTGTATCATCAATACTCTCTAAATCATCATCAACAAACCATTCATAAGTGTAGCTTCCAATACCTCCGCTGACTTCAGCATTAAGAATATTAGCTTCCTGACAATCTACCAACTGATCTTCGCCCAGATTCACAAATACCGGAATAGGTGGAATATTGAGCAAAATCTCATCGGAGTTAGTATTGCCACATTCATCTTGAACATTGAGCAAAACGAAGGCAGATACATCAGTTTGCGCATCAAATACAGGAGTTTCAGCCTGCACCTCTCCACCCATTATCCACTCATAAGAATAATTCCCGACCCCACCTTCAACTATGGCGCTCAATGCAGTAATATCTACACATGTAACGTCGATATCAGGCCCAAGATCAACTGTTACTGGAGTAGGAATGAGTTCGATAACAAGTTCGTCTGCACCTTCGTTTCCGCATTCATCAATTACATTAAGCGCAATAATTCCCTCCTGTCCCATTGTATAGTTTAATGTTGGAGTATCTCCTAAATATTCACTATTTATACCTGTCCAAGTATAAAAATATTGCCCAATACCTCCAGTTACTTCAGGGGTGATTAGAGATTGGCCTAAACAAATTAGTTGCAGAGGACCATTTAATTGAACGATCAAAGGCTCAGGAGTAAATGTAAAATCAACCTCATCGCTGCCAACATTACCACATTCATCCGTCACTTGCAGATAAATTGTTCCTTCCGTATCGGGGTCATAAACCAAGGTTTGATTCAGTCCTATGATGGCACCTAAATCATTGGTCCATTCATAGAAATAGACTTCATTTCCACCTTGCGGTAAAGCTGTGATTTCAAGAGCATCAAGACAACCTATACCCAAGGTTCCACCGAGTTCGACTGTTAGTGCAGGGTATTCCAATACTTCTACTGTAACACTTCCTTCAAAAGGTGCCAGGCCACAGGTATCCGACAGTGTATAATTATAGGTTGTAGTGATTCCTGGAGAAACTTCCAGCAGAGGAATATCTTCTCCTGTTTCCCAAACAAACTCATATAAGCCATAACCCCCGCTAAGCAGAGGATCGAGAATGGCGGATCCATTGCAATCAACAATTACATCATCCAATTCCACTTCAAGTGGATCGGGTTCCATAATGTAAAAAGTTTCGCTTTGAAACTCCTCTTCTAAGACGCAGGCAGCCAAACTCAGATAAGTAATCGTTACCCACTCTAAACCTTCGGGAATTCCGTCAGCAAATGCACCAAAAGGAATGCTTACTTCAAATATATTATCGCCAAAAACTATAGTGCCTGGGAGCGCAGTATAATCAACGCCCGGAATAGCATTTCCGGTGATTTGGATATCGAAATTTTGAGCAGCAGGAATATTATTAGAGCGGGTAAAAACGAGGAAAGAAGTTCCGCATCCCTCATAAATAGTACTGTCGTTAGCTCCCACATCTTGTATACTGAGATCTACATCAATTTGGGGACTAGTAAAACTGCTTTCTTTTAAAAATACCCCGCTATCAAAAGCTGTATCACCGGCATCCGCTATTGCAATTTTGATGTGATAAGTTTCGCCACAAACCACTTGAGCCGATGCCGTTAGAATTACAGTGAATCCATCGAATTGGACAGTAATCGGACTGCCATTATTTTCGTTGTTGACGTAAAATTCTGCGTTTTGATTCCAATTTGGACTCACTTGAGCGCAATTGGAGGGGGTTCCATTGCCTCCGGAGACTCCAAGGTTTACGGTGTTGATGGTAACAGGAATATTAGTTCCAGGCACCAAAGCCAGATTGATAGCATTGTTACTAAAAGGACCATTAATACCCGGACCACTGAGAAAAAATCCAAAGGCATCATTAACGCTTCCACAAACGTATTCATTGTATTCTTCGGAACCGAAAACATACTGAAATGCCACTGAATCTCCAATTGGAATAAAGTCAAATTCCAAAACAGCGGCATCATTTGTTGCGAAAGTGCTCAATATATCGAGATCGGGATCACTCACTCCAAAATTTCCTCCGCCTACAGTTGCGCTTCCAGAGTTATTAGGCCCCTGTGCAACTGTTACGCTGCCTGTAGAAAGTAATACCCCTGAATTTAGTCCAATGCCACAATTATTGCAATCAAAAGTCCCAATTTGATCTGAGTTACCAGAAAAAGTTATGTTGAAAGCTTCTACCCCGGTGCCAAGAAGAACGTCTTGTACTACTTGTTGAGCCGTTGGGTTTGGATCTGTAACGAGCTGTGCTTTTAATGGCTGATAAACAGCAACAGCAAAGATTATGGCGCAGAATTTAACTATATTATTCATGAGCATGGTT
>JBDNHP010000029.1:0-5989 GCA_041688765.1 Flavobacteriales bacterium | reverse complement strand
CGTTACAATCAATGGGCAGGACAAATTATTTTTTTAATGGTAGGGGCTTTTTTATTTTGTAGTTGGGCTCTAGCGGAGTTTCTGTTTACTGATGGCAGAAAATTATTTGATTGGCTTTATTTGTTTGGAAGAGTCGGTTTGGGTGTTGGTCTTACGCTCCGATTTGTTTATAATACCAGTCTCAGTCCATATCTGGTTTATGCATCAATAGCAGTTTCAGCTTTGGCATTTTGGCTGCATTCCCGTTCAGCTGGGGGTAATTAGTAGCTTCCCTAAATTTAATCTTTCATCGTTTTATTACGATGAAAGGAATTTTTAATTAATTTAGCGGTATGCATTTTCTTATCAAGTCAATATCGCTGCTGTTTTTGCTATTGGCAGGCTCCAATTATGCTGAGGCTCAAAACTTCAATGGCAAAGTTGTTGATGTTGATGGCAACTCAATTCCTTATGCAGCAGTTTATTGGGATGGTTCTCAACCCGGTAGCACTGCCAATGACTCCGGGCGTTTTGAAATGCCCTTTCCGCCAGATACTACATTGAATGAATACAGATTGAATGTGTCTTTCGGAGGGCTTACTCAATATTTCGACTTTGATGATTTACATTCATTCTGGACTTTCACCATGAATGTAAGAGTTGAATTGGAAGTGGCTTCCGTTTACGATGTAGAGCGAGGGGCGTACATTTCAAGACTTCTTCCGATTAAAACAGAAATTGTTACCCGCGATGAAATGCGCAAAGCAGCCTGTTGTGATCTTGCCGGATGTTTCGAAACGCAAAGTACGGTTCAACCCCAAACAACCAACATTTTAACTAATGCTAAGGAGCTGCGAATCTTGGGGCTGAGCGGTGTTGATAATCAGGTTTTGATTGATGGAATGCCACTGATTCAGGGACTTACATACACTTACGGCATTAGTACTATGCCAGGTAGCTTTGTGGAGAATATTTGGGTCGTAAAGGGCGCCAATAGTGTAATCCAGGGATTTGAAGGAATGGTGGGGCAAATTACTGTCTATCCGAGAGAAGGTCAAACGGCGGATTTATTCACTGCTGATTTGTTAATGAACTCATTCAATGAAAAACACATAAATGCCGGTATTGCGCTAAAAGATTCTATATGGAACAATTATTTGGCATTTCACGCTTCACTACCCGGTGGCCGATTTGATCGTGATCAAGATACCTTTATGGATTTGCCTCTTCTTACCCGCTATTCTCTGTACAACAAGTTAAGATTCAGAAATGAAGATCAGATCGGTTTTAGTACTTTTATCGGACTTCGATTAACCGATGAAGAGAGGATAGGTGGACAAACTAATTTTAATGCTAATCTTGATAAAGGAAGTACCGATGTATATGGGCAGTCGATTACATTTATTCAGCCTGAAATTTTCAGCAAATCCGGCTATCGTTTTAGTGAATATAGTAAATTGAGTTTATATGCCAGTTCAGTTCAGCATAATCAGGAGTCGTGGTTTGGCGTGCTTTCTTATAAAGGCCAACAATGGAGTGCTTACGGCAATTTGCAACACGAATTATTTTATGGAAAAGGAGGGGCCAATGACCTCAAAACCGGCATTAGTTTTAGACACCTGGAGATAAATGAACAAATAGCCTTTAGCTCTGATACCATTCCAAGAACATTTGCCGGAAATTACAATAAGCTTGAAAATATTCCGGGCGCATTTATGGAGAACATTTGGAATTTAAAGAAAGACACCCTTTCTCTGATAACGGGCTTAAGAGCTGATCATCACAACCAATTTGGTTGGATGTTTACACCTAGGGCTATGTTGAGATTTTTACCATTTGCCAAAACTGATATCCGACTTTCTGTTGGAACCGGTTGGAGGACAGTTAATATATTTGCTGAAAATATTAATTTATTGACTAGTTGAAGAGATGTTATATTTATAGAGCAATTGAGGCCCGAAGAATGGATTAATTCAGGATTAAATATCACTTAAATATTTACTATGTTTGAAACATCTTTCACAGTAACGGCTGATCTTTATCACACTCGATTCAATAATCAGTTTTTTCCCGATTATGATAGTCTTGCTGGCGCCGCGTTAATAGCTAATTACACCGGGCTCTCTGTTTCAAATGGAGTTCAGATAGAATTGATAGCCGAAATTAGTAGGCGGGTTCAATTCAGACTGGCTTATAATTATCTTGATGTTTATCGTAAGCCAGGAAATGAAAAAGTGACTCTCCCATATAATTCCAAGGATAAATTTCTGGCCGTTTTGAGTCTTCATTCTAGAGAGCCGCAATGGCAAGTGGATTTCAATTTACATTGGTACGGAGTTCAACGACTGCCTGATAACAGCAATCCTATAATTGATATTAACTTGCCGGGTTATTCAGATCCGTTCAGCATTTTGGGGATGCAGTACACCCATAGTTTTAAGCGAATAGAACTATTTACTGGAGTTGAAAATGTATTTGATTTCAGACAACTTCAACCCATTATTAGCTGGCAAAACCCATTCAGTGAGCAATTCGATACTTCCTATGCTTGGGGGCCAACTCGGGGTAGAGAAATGTATGCAGGTTTAAGATTTAATTTTAATGATTAATTTAATTCATTAATCAATTTCTTAAATCATTACCCTCGAGAACAATCACTCCTTCTTTTCTGACTTTTACACATTTAATTAAAGCCTTAGCCACCATTGAAGCATGGATCGGTTTGTACTTTGCCCATGTTCCGAGCATTAATGGGCTAAAAATTTGCATAACCGCGATCCCTATTCTTTCAGCTAATCTGAACTCTTTGCGTTTGCCCAGCAAAATACTTGGGTGAAGAATTGCAAGCGAATCAAGACCACTTTGCTCTAAATCTCTTTCCATTTCGCCTTTTACACGATTATAGAAAACACTTGATGACGGATCAGCTCCAACGGCACTAACTATTGCCATGGTTTTTGCTTGTGGAAATGAATTTCTAAATGTGATCACAAAATCGTGATCTACTTTGTAAAATGCATCTTGTGAGCCCGCAATCTTAATAGTTGTCCCTAAACAACAGATTAAAGCATCTGCGTTTAAATGGACTGGTTTTTCAAAGTTGGATTCTACAAAATCAATTTTCGTATTTTCTTGAACGGGCTTTTTTCTTCCAATACAAACAATTGAATGGATTTCAGGCTCATTTAGCATCATTTCGAGACAGAGGTCTCCAATTAGTCCGGTATATCCAGCAATAGCCACTTTCATAATTTGCGATTTAAACGTAAACAAACGTTTAATATACGAATAAACAATACAGCCATTCTTACTTTCGATCATGGAATCTTTGGAACTTGTTAAAAATGCCATGCTTGAGCTTTGGTATCCCCGCTTGTGTAATCTGTGTCAGAACCGACTCAACTCTGTTGAGCAGCTCATTTGCAGGTCTTGTCTTATTACCCTGCCCCGGGCAAGATTTGCCGCTTGTTATGAGAACATGATGGACAAACAGCTTTGGGGCAGAACTGATGTAAGCGGATGTTTGGCTTTTTTACTGTTCAGGCCCGGATCTTTGAGCAGGAAGCTACTTCATGCCGTTAAGTATAAAGACATGCCTGAAATTGGCTATTACTTTGGACATCACTTTGCAACGGAGCAAAAGAAACTTTTCACTGAACTGGGAATTAATCTTATCACACCGGTTCCTCTTCACCCTAAGAAACAAATCAGCCGAGGATATAATCAAAGTGAAAGGATAGCATCTGGAATTTCCGACGTATTAGGTGTGCAAATTCAAAATGATATGTTAGTGCGCAATGAAGAGCGAGAAACACAAACAAAGTATGGCCGATTCAAGCGCTGGGAGAATGTTTCCGGTATTTATGAAGTGAAGGAACAAGAACAATACTATGGCAAAAAAGTATTACTTGTCGACGATGTTTTTACAACTGGAGCCACAGTAATTGCATGTGCTGATGCCCTAAAGAAGGTGAAAGGCCTAGAGGTTTCTGTGGCAACTTTGGCAATGGCATCGAAGTAATTGAGTTATCTTTGTGCTATGGCCGAGGACCTTATAATTGACCACAATGCTACACGTGAAAATCGCTATGAACAACTGATTCCGCAGTTGAGCTCTCTTGTATCTGGGGAATCATCATGGATTGCTAATTTGGGCAACATAATGGCCGGCATTAAAGAGAGCATGGGATTTTTATGGGTTGGCGTTTACTTAGTTGAGAATAGTGAACTTGTTTTGGGACCATTTCAAGGTCCTGTGGCATGCACCCGAATCGCAAAAGGAAAAGGAGTTTGCGGAACATCATGGCTTGAAGATAGAATTTTAATTATCCCTGATGTGGAAGTGTTTCCGGGACATATTGCCTGCAGTTCAGCCAGTAAAAGTGAAATTGTGCTTCCTATTAAAGATGAGAATGGTGAAATCATAGGTATACTCGATGTGGATAGCATTTATCCGAATGATTTTAGTGCAATTGATCAAAAATATCTATCACAGATTTCGGAACTAATAGAATCTTGTCTGGTCAATGCAAATAAGTAAGCTATTTCCTCTTCACATAGGTATATTGCTGAGTGCATGTGCGCAAATTATTCCTCCCACAGGTGGGGAGAAGGATGTTGAAGCGCCAACTTTGCTCTTTGCTAACCCTCCAAATGAAACCGTAAACTTCAATTCGTCAACTATAGAACTACAGTTTGATGAATATATCCAACTCAAGGATGTGAATCAGGAATTACTGATATCTCCACCATTGAAGTCCAAACCGAAGGTAGTCCAAAAAAAGCGCGGGCTTTTTGTTTCTTTTGATGAGGAACTTTTGCCCAATACCACCTATTCATTGCATTTTGGTCAGGCTATTTCTGATCTCAATGAGGGAAATGTGCTACCATTACGATATGTGTTTTCTACCGGTCCGGTTTTAGACTCCATGTTCATTGCAGGCAAAGTGATTGATGCCCAAACAGGGGAGGGAATATCAGGAGCAAAAGTGATGTTGTATGAAAGAAATATTGATTCATTGCCATTACTTGAACGCCCACTCTATTTTGCAAAAAGCACTAAGGACGGCTCATTTAGAGCTACAAATCTGAAAGCTGGAGTTTACAAAATCTTTGCTTTGGAAGAAAGCAACGGCAATTATCTGTATGATTCCGAAGATGAAAGAATTGCCTTTTCTGATGCCGCGGTTGCTGCAGTTTCGAATGATTCTTTGTCCTTGCCACTGCGATTGATGCTGGCGGCAGAATATCATCAACCTAAATTCATAGATTTTCAAAGGAGAGATTCAGATGGGCTATTAGTAGCATTTCCGGATAAGCCTTGGGCTGAAGTTTCAGTGGAATATAGTGGTCCGGGATCAGTAATTTATCAGAAGGATAAAAATACCGACAGTCTCAGAATTTGGCTAGATTACGAACTTTTGCCCGGAAAGCACGAAGTTATTATCTCAAATAATGAGGAAGCATTAGACACGTTGGAAATTGAGGTGTTAGGGGATTTAGATAAGAAATTGCTCGCCAACTGTATTACTGGCCCAAGGTTCAAGCCGGAAGATGGGATAGCTTTTAGTACTGATCCTCGTGTAAAATCAGTGAATGTAGATCTCGTTCAACTGATGGGAGATTCGGTTCCGATACCCTTTGAGCTGAATCCCGGTAATTGGCCCGGCACTTGGACTGTTTCGGCTGATTTCAAGGATGTTAGTAATTATGAATTGACAATGAAGCCTTTAGCACTTACTTATGGCTATAAGTCTAATGATACCTTAGTTTGCAGCACTTCCGCTCATCCTTTGGCGTTTTATGGAAATCTGAACTTGAGCTTGCAAATCAAGAGTTGCCCTAATTGTATACTTCAATTACTGAATAGCAAGGACGAAGTTGTTAGCTCTTCGACACCCACAGAGGAGAATCAAAAGTTCGATTTTAAGGAATTGTTCCCTGGTAACTATAAAATTCGGATTCTGAAAGATCAGGATTTAAACGGCAAATTATCGCCTCCAAAATATCT
>JBDNHP010000322.1:0-4616 GCA_041688765.1 Flavobacteriales bacterium | reverse complement strand
GCTTTGCTTGATGGCGCAGTACTATTATTTTCAGGGTGGCGAATGAGTTCTTCCAATTTCCGAACGGAAAGTCCATCTTTAACCACTTTTCTGAACAAATTGATTTGCTCTGCCTCTGAACCGGCATTTACCAAGGCACGAGCATGACCCATGCTGATTTCTTTTTCGATAATGCCCACCTGAATTTCTGCGGGAAGCTTTAACAATCGCAAATAATTGGCAACGGTGCTTCTGTCTTTTCCTACACGATCACTCAGTGCTTCCTGTGTTAGCTCACATTCTTCAATTAATCTTTTGTAACTAATAGCAACTTCAATCGCATCTAGGTTTTCACGTTGAATGTTCTCTACCAATGCCATTTCGAGCATCACTTGATCGTCTGCTTCGCGAATATATGCCGGAATCTCATCGAGTTCAGCCAATTGCGAAGCCCTGAATCTTCTTTCGCCGGAAATTAATTGGTATTTGTTTGCACTGATTTTTCGGACCGTAACCGGCTGAATAATGCCATACGTGCGAATACTTTGAGCCAGCTCTTGTAGTGCCTGCTGATCAAAATTGCTTCTTGGTTGAAAAGGATTTGCCTGAATTTGTGAAATAGAAAGAACGGCAATACTTCCACCAGCTAATCTCCCCACTGTTTGTTCGGATCCACTTTGCTCAATTGGATCTTTAGTATTATCGGAATGCTCTAAAAGTGCACTCAATCCTCTACCCAATGCTGGTCGCTTAGCCATTTTCGAGGTTGATATATTTGTCTGCATCACTTAATCGCGTCATCTCATTCTTCTGAAGGATCTCCCTCGCTAAATTCAAATAATTCACAGCTCCTTTGCTAGTGGCATCGTGCATAATAATTGTTTCGCCAAAACTTGGAGCTTCACCTAAACGTGTGTTTCGGTGAATTATTGTATCGAAAACCAATTCCTGAAAGTGCATTCTCACTTCTTCAACTACTTGATTAGCAAGTCTTAAACGAGTATCGTACATGGTCAAAAGAATGCCTTCAATGTCCAATTCCGGGTTCAATTTGCTCTGCACAATTTTGATTGTATTGAGCAATTTACCGAGTCCTTCCAATGCAAAGTATTCGCATTGGACAGGAACAATCACAGAATCACTCGCAACTAAAGCGTTTACGGTGATCAAGCCTAAAGAAGGAGAACAGTCAACAATAATAAAATCATAGACTTCCTTCAATGGTGCCAATGCTTTGCGCATCATATACTCCCTGTTAGGCAGATTGATGAGTTCGATTTCGGCGCCAACAAGATCGATATGAGCAGGTAAAATATCGAGGTTCGGATTTTCAGTGCTGATAATAATATCAGCCGGATTTACATCTCCAATCAGACATTCGTATATGGAGGTTTTTACCGCACGCGGATCAATTCCAACGCCCGAAGTAGCATTTGCCTGAGGATCAGCATCAACCAGCAATGTTTTATATTCCAAAACGCCTAAAGCAGCGCTGAGATTTATTGCCGATGTTGTTTTTCCAACTCCGCCTTTCTGATTGGCAACGGTAATTATTTTTCCCATTTTCTTATAGTTCAATCGTTTCGCCTATTGCAGGAAGAAAAAGTTCTTTACCTGCATCTCTAAATTTGTTTTTCGCCTCCTCTACATCAATAGCGATGTATGGAAATGTATTGTAATGCACGCCAACAATGCGATTGCAATTGATCAGCTCGCAACAACGAATGGCATCATCTACACCCATAGTGAAGTTATCGCCTATTGGCAATACTGCGAAATCGAGTTGATGATGCTCAGCTACCAATTGCATATCGAGTGTTAATGCTGTATCTCCTGCGAAATAGAACTTTTGTTCAGCTCTGATTACGAATCCACCAGGATTTCCGCCATAAGAGCCATCCGGCAAACCGGAAGAGTGAACAGCGTTTACATAGTATATTTGTCCGAAATCTTGTTTGAGCATCCCGCCGATATTCATAGGATGATAATTACTAATGCCTTTAGCAGCAAACCACATCACTATTTCGTAGTTCGAAATAACTTTAGCGCCGGTTCTTTTAGCAATCGATTCAGCATCCAATATATGATCTTGATGACCGTGAGAAAGAAGCAGATAATCCGCTTCTATTTTTTCAATATTGATATGTGCAGCGAGGGGGTTGCCAGAAATGAAAGGGTCAAAAAGTATTTTTTTCCCACCTGCCTCTACCGCAAAACACGAATGACCGTAAAATGTTAATCTCATGATTTTCAAACTTCAACGTAGAAAATGAATTATTAACTCCTACGCAGTGTCTTATTGTAAAATTAACTTATTCTGAAGGAATGAAGTGGATTATTCAAGTCTTAAGTTTTGCACATGGCTAATGTTGATAGTCATTTGATAAAACTTTCCCGAAATACTTGTGTATTAAGGAAATTCAAAACATCGAAATGAACTGCAGGAATGATTATTGTTGAAAATGAGCGGCTTAACAATATTTCTACCGACAAGTTATTTCAGCAGACCTTTGAAAGCCAAGATTGTCTAAAGCGTTCTGAACTAGCAATACATTCTATGATTGACAATCAGGTATAAATAATACCAGTTTTATTCGACGTAAGCACTGACGATGAATACACGAAATTACTCGTCACCCAGATCTTCAAAGCTTACATTGCTAAAATCTCCCTCAGCTTCCGGCTGATTGTTGCTGCCACCTTGATTGTTGTCGTTATGATTGTTATCACCATGATTTTTACCACTATGAATGTGGTTATGATCATCCTCCTCATAATCTCTTCGATCCATCGGCGATTCATCGGTATAATCTCCCGATTCCCGCAACTGGTCTATCTTCTCAATAGCGGCGTCCAAACCTTCTTTGAATTTTTCAAAGTCTTCCTTATAAAGAAAAAGCTTGTGCTTCTCATAAAAGAATTTGCCGTCGTCAGCATATCGTCTCTTGCTTTCGGTAATGGTCATATAAAGGTCTTGGCCTTTAGTTGACTTTACATCGAAGAAGTAGGTTCTCTTCCCCGCTCTCACCGAAAGTGAATAGAGATCCTCCCGGTGGTTCATTCCGTCTTCCATACTATTTTGCTTTTGGTTAAGGATAAGCCTTTCAAATGTATGCAATTTCGTTTCAAAAATTCAAACTGATCAAAAAAAGCTTGATTTTAACATTTGAAGAAGAGAGAATTAAGTAGAGTTAATAGAAAAAATGTATGGATTTCGATCGTTTTTATGTTAAAAAATGAACAAATCGATCAATAAAAGCTCATAATATGGAAGAATTGGTCAATTTCAATTATCGGAAAAGCGTAAAATGACCAACGTATTGATGAGGTATAGAAAAATTGTCCTCCAATCTTACCTGCCAGATGTATACACCATCCTGACTGATTTCACCATTTTCCAATAATCGCCCGTCCCATCCTTGGTTTAGGTCATAAGTTTCGAAAATCAATTCACCCCATCGGTTATATATTTGTAAATGGTATTCGCTGATTCCCAGTGCGATAGGCATGAAAAATTCATTTGTATTGTCTTCATTGGGAGTAAACGCATTGGGAACGTAAAACACAAATCCTTCCACTAATACAACACCAACGGCGCTATCAACACAGCCAAATTCGTTGGTTATAGTCTGAATTACTCCAAAAATACCGCCTTCTGTGTAAGTGTAAAAAGGATTCCATTCTGTTGAACTACCCCCATCGCCAAAGTCATATATACATGTAATTCCATCTACTGATAAATCCGTAAACTGAACTTCAGGTTGCAGAATACTCACGGAATCAGGAAAATAACTAAATCCGGCTATCGGATCCGGATGAACAATAACGGCATCCTGCAAAAAGCTTTCTAAAGTTGTAATACAACCTACGCTGGTCGAAATTTGCAAAGTCAAATCATAAGAGCCGCTATTGTTATATACATGAACAGGATTTTGAAGGTTTGAACTGCTTCCATCGCCAAAATCCCATAGATATGTCATGGAGGTTGCCGCATACGAGGTATCTGTAAAGCTCACAATCAAGGGAGAACAGCCAATGGCACCTTCTATTTCAAAGCCAATTACGGGATTTGGAACAACTTGAATTTCATCGGTAAACGAACGAACACAATCGTTTTCGCTAATGGTTAATGTAACAGTAAAGGTTCCAATGGAAAGGAAACTGATGCCCGTTGGATTTTCCTCTTCCGACATGGAAGGACTGGCCATATCGCCAAAATCCCATTCCCAAGAAGGAATTAATGATTCTGCCCCCTCCGCTTCAAAATGGAATGAATTTCCTTCAAAGCATTGTGGAGAAGGAGCATGGAACCAAGGATCAAGTAATGTGGTAATTTCAAAAACCGCAAGTGTGGTATCCGGACAAGCCAAATCTGCCGAAGCTATTAAGGTAATGGTATAACTGCCTATTCCTGGGAAGGTGTAAGTAGGTGTGGCTTGATTACTAACATCGCTGTTGATTCCCCCAACTCCGAAATCCCATTCATATCCATCGGCATTGAGCGAGGCATTTCCAAATGGGTAGGTAAATCCATTGCAAAACAGATCCTGCTCAACAATCACAGCATGGGGTGAAGGTGGTAATTCAAGCGTGTATTGAGTTGTTTCAGTGCATCCGTTAGCAGTAACACTGAGCAT
>JBDNHP010000321.1:0-4175 GCA_041688765.1 Flavobacteriales bacterium | reverse complement strand
CGTTAGGATTAATTCAGGCATTGTAAATATTGATCCGAATTTCAGAGAATTCAATATGCCATTCCAAAAAATGGCTGCTTTGCTGGAAGGTTCATTTGAATCTGCGTTTAAAAATAGACTTCTCGATTCACTTGCAAAAGACCCTGGTTTTGCTTTCAGAGAAGTAGGAAAGAAAACAGCAATGATCGTTATTTCAGATGGTGATATTATTAGGAATAAAATTACCAATCTGGCGGATGGCGGAACAATTAGACCCCTTGGTTTTGATAGGTACGCAGGAAGAGTGATTTATGATAACAAGGAATTTCTCTTAAATTGTGTAAATTATCTCTTGGATGATGAGGCTCTTATCAGCCTGCGTTCCAGATCGATAGAGCTTAGAAAACTCGATGGAGAGCGAATTATTTATGAAAAGAGTAAATGGCAAAGTATTAATATGATTTTACCTTTATTAATAGTTGCTACCTTTGGAATACTGCTTACCTGGCTTCGTCGCAAACGTTATGCATCAAAGGCAAATGCTGAGGAAGGTGCAAAGAAATAGGCCAAATTGAGATTGATCGATGAAGAAAAATTATATCTTAATACTAATTCTCGTTTTACTGATTGGTGCAACTGCTGTTGTATATTTTCTCAAAGACAGCAACAAGGTCAAACAGCAGGCCCACTATGATTTTTCCATTGCTGATACTTCTAAAGTAGACAAAATATTTATTACAGATTCGGAGGGAAAATCCATTTTATTGGAACGTGTTCAAGGCGAAGAATTGTGGGATCTGAATGGGCAATACAAAGCAAGAAAAGATGCCGTAGATCTGCTTTTGAAGACTTTCCTGAGGGTGAAAATGAAATCTCCGGTTGGGCAAAATTCGCAAGAAAATGTGATTAGACAAATGCTGGGAACAGGTCGTAAATGCGAGATTTATGTCGATGGTCAATTGAATAAAACCTGGTATATAGGCACTTCAACCCGAGATCATTATGGTACTTATATGTTGCTTGAAACTCCAAACTTGGGAAAATCTTCAGAGCCCTATATCATGGAAATGACGGGATTTGCAGGATTTCTTAGTCCCAGGTTTTTCACCAATGAAGAGGAATGGCGATACACTGGTTTTTTCCGATATCCAAATCTGGAATTCAATAGAGTTGAGGTTATTCATCATCGCAGACCGGAGCAGAGTTTTTCCATATTATATAATGGAGGAAATGATCTTAAAATGTTGGATCAGAATCAAGCAGAGGTAGCCGTTTTCGATACTTCCAGAGTGAAAGAATATTTGCTATTATATAAAAAGGTCCACTTCGAATCATACGATAGCAGGCTAAGTGAAGCTCAGGAAGATTCAGTAATTAATCGCGGTCCTGATTTTACCTTGAAGGTTATAGAAATGGGCGGAACTGAAAAGTATGTTCAATTATTCTTAATGAAAGCATATCGTGATTTGGATGATCCAGAAGGAAATCTTTATGAATGGGATCCTGATCAACTCTATGGCAGCGCAGATGGCAAAGATTTGGTGATGAGCCAGCACTATACTTTTGATCCTCTAATTCAAGGGTTGGTGAATTTTGTGCCAAGTCAGAAATGATCGTTCTCAAAGAATCCTTTAATCATAGTGTTTGCTTATTTGAGATAAATGCTATGTAAATGATGGTGATATGGGCAGTGTTTCTTTGCAAACAAATCAATCTTTATCGATTTTAAAACGACCATTACTTGCTTGAGTGTAATTGAAAAAATGGTTTTCAGATCAATTGATATATTTAAATTATGCACTCTTTTGAAGTTTAAGCACTGAAAACATGACTAATGTTATATTTTTAGAGAGAGCCGTGTTATTTTTCTGTGATAACTAAAATCTAATTTAGCCTCATGATTCTGAGGTTATTAACTTCTGCATTTCTTCTGCAAATTGCAAGTTTTCAAATCCTGCCCGGTGGATACATCGGTCAGATTTTGAAAATACATAGCTTGTTTGATCATTGGGACTTGCATTTGACCGAAGAAGCCGACTTGTCTTTTGATAAATTTATAGTTGAGCACTTTATTCCGTTTACTTCGCATGAACAGGATCACAGTCATAATGATTTGCCCTTTCATCAAATATCCTTCAATTCTATGGTATTTGCTAGCTTTTTTCAATCATTAAACACTCTCAATGTCGAGTTATTTGATCTGGAATCATCGGAATTTTTAATAATAGATAGTCATAGTTTTTATGAAGGATTAGGCGTGTATCATCCGCCATGCTGACACTTTTGCAGTGTTAAGTATTTTTATTAATCCTAATATAAAAACAAAATGTTTAAAAGATTATCTTCCTATAGAATTGTCGTACTTTTATTGTTAGGTATAGCCAATTCAGCATTTATCCTTAAATTATCAGCACAATGTACATTGTACAATATCAATGTAATTTTAGATGGTGCGTGTCCTCAAGCTTCTGAAGTCAACTGGTTATTAGTAGGAAGTGATGGCACTTTGTGGTTATCTGGAGGCGCTCCTTTTTCTCAAACTATCTGTTTGCCAGACGATTGCTACACCTTACAAATGCAAGACTCCGGAGGAGATGGCTGGGAATGTGTTGATTGGTTCATCTCCGATATCCCAAATGATTTTGACTGGGATACAAATTTGAATATTGGCAACTATGGAACAGATCAAGTTGCACTAGGAGCAGGTGATTGCTTAGGGGGTAATGGAGGAAATAATTGTCCTCCCGGAACGCAAGAAATCATACTGGAAGTAGATGATGGGGATAGTCCAATCGAAATTTCATGGGAACTCAGTCTTGGAGGAATTACTGTTGTTTCTGGCGGGCCTGATATTACAAGCGATCTTTGTCTTGGGAATGGCTGCTTTGTTTTTGAATTATTCGATACGGGGGGAAACGGTTGGGAGAATGCTGTATATGAATTTAATGATGCTGATGGAAATATTATAGCTACAGGCACTCTTATCTCAGGTTCATACGACTATATTGTGTTGAATATTGGAGGATTAGATTGTGATTACACTGTTCCTGACGATAATGGCGGCGGCGGTGGCGGTGGCGGTGGCGGTGGCGGCCTAGGTTGCGGAACAAGTGCTCCAGGGCAAGATTGTTCTGCCGCAGCCTGTGTTTGTGATCCATTCACCTTTGAAATAGCACCAATGGGTTTTGGAACTTTTAATGAAATTGCTTCAGCAGGGAGCTTTAGCAATCCATCTTTTAGTGGAAATACCCCATGGGGTGGAACTGATACCGGTTGTTTATTGGCAGGTGAACTGAATAGTTTTTGGATGATGTTCAGCATCGCAAATAGCGGAAGCCTTCAGTTTAGTTTTGGACAAAACATTGATGGAGGGCAGTTAGGATTCTATGATTGGTCAATGTGGAGCTACACAGGCAACAATACTTGCCTTGAAATTTCTACAAATCAGTTGGCCCCTGTAAGATGTGTATGGAATGCAATATCCCTTGGTGGAACGGGACTTGCCGCTGTAATTCCACTTGGAGGAAATGACGGTAATTATGGACCGCCATTGAATGTTTTAGCAGGGGAGCAATATATTATTTGCTTTAGTAATTGGAGTTATGCTACCGGATCCGTTACTCTTGATTTTTTCGGTACTGCCGGCATTCAATGTGGAATGGTTTTGCCCATAGATCTGCTGGAGTTTAATGCAATTTATCAGGAAAATCATGCAGCATTAAATTGGATTACTGCATCTGAATTGAATAATGATTTTTTTGAAATCCAGCATAGTCTTGATGGCGAAAATTGGCTAAATATTGGCAATGTAAAAGGCGCAGGCACTTCTGTAATCTATAATAATTATTCTTTCGAACATGATGGCACCGCACCAGGTACTAATTATTACAGGCTAGTTCAGCATGATTTTAATGGTGTACTGCATTATTCGGAAGTAAGGGCTATTGAAATGGAGGATCGATCAATTAATTTGTATCCAAATCCAGCTACGAACATCATTAATGTTTCCGGATTAAATGGCAAGTATGCAGAGATACAGATGTATAATAATTTGGGCGAATTGATTTATGAAGATAAATCTGTAAATGCTGATATTAAAGGCATTGCATGTGATCTTTTTACTCGAGGATTTTATATGGTAATTATTACAATTAATGGGATATCAAGCCGAAATAGAATAATTTTAGAATAGGCAT
>JBDNHP010000320.1:0-5489 GCA_041688765.1 Flavobacteriales bacterium | reverse complement strand
ATTTCTTTCGATTGTGCGAGGAAACAAGAGTTACTGTTTCAGAAAATTTGAAGTATTTCTGTATTTCAGAAGCAACAGCTTTTTATCTTCAGAAATACATCGTTTACAGAAAACGGAAAGTTTTTGTTGGAAAGGTGAAGTTTTCCGAGTTGATGGATATGATCAAAAAACATAAGCAGGAAAAATTCCTTCTTCCTTGTTCTGATCTTTTAAAACAGAGTATTCCGGAATCACTTAACGCTACGAATATCAATTATTCGAAAGCCATGATGTACAGAACAGTATGCAGTGACTTGAGTGATTTGAGTGATGTTAAATACGATATGCTTGTGTTTTTCTCACCCGGTGGAATTGAGTCTTTATTTAAGAATTTCCCAGAATTCAAGCAAAACAATACTCGAATTGCGGTTTTTGGCCCTACCACTGCTAATGCGGCAGAAGAAGCAGGTCTTAGAGTTGATGTTTTGGCACCCAATCCTAAAGCACCAAGTATGACTATGGCCATTGAGCAATACATTCAAAGTATTAAGTAAATTGCCCTTTGACTTTATATTTGTTCCGGTATCAGGAACTCGATGCGCAATACATTAGGTAAAACCGAAAGGTTAAAGAGTAAAAAAATCATTGAATCACTTTTCAATGATGGCATTGCTATAAAGACCTATCCCATCATTTTAATATTCAGAATTCAGGAGCACCCGGGCGATTCCCCAGTGCAAATGGCCGCAACAGCAAGTAAAAGATCATTTCCTCATGCTACTGACAGAAATCGATTGAAACGCTTGATCCGCGAGTCGTACCGGATAAACAAACATGAATTATATGAGTATCTTGAAAGTAGGAAGCTCAAAATTGTGTTAATTGTGATGTGTGGTGGTAAAGAAATGCTGGAATATGATGAAATTCATGAAAAAATAAAGCGCTGCCTAATGCGTTTGATAAAAGAGGAATTACCTAAATTCCAACCCTAGCAAGACATAAGTATTATGAAACATAGATTCAACAAACTGATCACTCTACCAAGAATGCTGGTATTGAGTGCTTTGACAGCTACCATGCTATCATTCACAGTTGCCGACAATTACTTTGAGATTTCAAAGCACATTGAAATTTTCACTTCACTGTACCGTGAATTGAATGTTTATTACGTGGATGAAACTCAACCTGGTGAATTAATGAAGGCAGGAATTGACGCTATGCTGGCATCACTTGATCCTTATACCGTTTACTACCCGGAGTCTAAAATTGAAGACTCTCGTTTTATGACCACCGGTCAGTATGGCGGCATCGGCTCATTAATACAAACTATTGATGGAGAAGTTACCATCTCCGAGCCTTACGAAGGTTACGCTGCGGCTAAGGCCGGACTGATTGCCGGAGATATCATTATGCTGATTGATGGCAAAAGTATTAAAGACAAAAACCAAGAAGAAATAAGTGAAATTCTGAAAGGTCAACCAGGAACCAGTTTAGAAATCACAGTTAAACGGGGCGATCTCGAGCCTTTTATTGTTAAAATTGAGCGAGAAGAAGTTAAGATTCCTGATGTTCCTTTCTTTGGAATGCTTGATGATAAAACAGGTTATATAAAATTAAACGGTTTTACACAAACTGCTAGTTCTGAAGTTCGCAGTGCATTTAAAGATCTCAAGGAAAAACAAGGGATGAAACAATTGATTCTCGACCTCAGAGGAAATGGTGGTGGATTATTGAAAGAAGCAGTAAACATCGTCAACTTTTTTGTGCCTAAAGGAACTGAAATCGTAAGCACCAAGGGTAAAATTGAGGATTGGAACAAAACACATTCAGCACTAAACGAACCTTTGGACGGTGAAATTCCTTTAGTGGTCATTGTAGATGGGTCTTCAGCTTCAGCGAGCGAAATTGTATCAGGTGCTCTACAAGATTTAGATCGCGCAGTAGTTATTGGCAAAGAAACTTATGGCAAAGGCTTGGTGCAACAAACAAAAGACTTGAGCTATAACACCAAATTGAAACTCACCGTAGCCAAATATTACATTCCATCAGGAAGGTGTATTCAACGTTTGGATTATTCTCACAAAACACAAAATGGCAAAGCACAGGCTGTTGCAGACTCCTTAATAAAGCCGTTTAAAACAAAAAATGGAAGAGATGTTTACGATGGGAAAGGTATAAGGCCAGATGTTGAAGTTGAACTAGCGGAAATCAGCCATATTCTGAATGGTTTATTGCTGAATAATGTACTTTTTAAGTATGCTACAAAATTTCGTTTGAATCAGGACTCCATAGCTTCTCCTGAAGAATTTGAGCTAAGTGAAAACGAGTATAAAAACTTTATGGCTTTTGCGTCTAAGTATGAGTTCAGTTACGACACTAATACCGAGCTTTTGTTTGAAGAATTGAAGAAAGTAGCAGAGGAAGAGCGCTATTTACAAGGGGCTGAAAAGGACTTTGATGCGCTGTATTCGAAACTAAAACCTGAAAAAGAAACTGATTTACTGAAGTTCAAGGAAGAAATTTCAGAGTTTTTAGAGAATGAAATTGTTTCCCGTTACTATTTCCAAAGCGGAAGAATCCGCTATGAACTAGACAAGGACAAGGCAATTAGCAAATCAAAAGAAGTATTCAATGCCAATTATCAGCAGATATTGGCCGGTAAATAAGAAGAGTTTCAGTGCAATTACCCGATAGTGCTTGGCCCCGGCTATTTGGGATCGGCTTATTGATAACCGTTTTGAGCATGCCCTTTCTGAATTTGGGCATGAGCATTGGTGGGATCTGGCTAAGCTGTACTTGGTTTGTTTATTTTCTTCATCAGGGCATTTACAAATCAGATTGGACCAGCTCCATCAAGGCTATTTACAGCAATAAAATAGCCCTGCTTTTGATAGGTCTGTTTGCATTACATCTGTTTGGAATGATCTATACTGCAGATGAGAAGCAGGGCATCAAAGATGTATTGATAAAACTGCCGCTTTTGGTTATGCCGTTTACGTTTGTAGGTATGCCAGATAGTGCGAAAGGATTAAAAAGAATCATCGAAAATCTATTTGTTTTTGCTGTGCTCATGGCCGCCATAATTTTGAGCGCAAACTTCTTTCTAAACAACAATAACTACAGCGACAGTCGAGGAGCACATGCATTTATATCTCATATCCGTTTTGGCTTAATGGTGGCTTTGGCCTTTGGTATTTTGTTGCAAAGAGCTTTCGAATCAGGAAATCAAAAACAATCATTTTTGCATTTATTTCTGATTAGCATACTCGGGTTTTACATGGTTTACATGCAAAATTTAACAGGTGTTATTTGTAGTGGTGTTGTTGCAATTATTGCCGTTTTAATATTCCCGGGAAATCTGAAAAAGAGTTATAAAACCTCCATCCGAATTGGCACCATATCAGTTCTGCTTTTGGGCGTTTATTTTATCAGTAAAAAAGTTAGTGATTACTTTCCAGATTCCATTCCTGCAAAAGGAAACTTAGACTTGTATAGCGCTGCCGGCAATATGTATGATCATAGCTACGGCGATTCGCAGGTAGAAAATGGAAATCTTGTTTGGTATTATATTGCTTGGCCAGAATTAAAAGAAACCTGGAATAATTTTTCTGCTTTTCCATTTGAAGGAAAAGATCAAGTGGGGCAACCAATGTATGCCACTGTTATTCGTTATATGAGTTCAAAAGGACTGCGAAAAGATCGGGAAGGATTTCAGCAGCTCAGCGCAAATGATATTTCGGCTATAGAACATGGCGTTACCAATTGTGATGACGAATCAAGAAGCAGGCAGGAATTCAGATTGCAACAAATATTATTTGAAGTAAACGCCTATTTAAACGGAGAAAATCCAAGTGGTAACTCTATTATTCAACGATTTGAATTTTGGAAAACAGGAATATATATTGTTAAGCAACACCCATTATTTGGTGTGGGTACGGGAGATTTAAAAACAGAATTCGCTAAAGCATACGAAGCCCGAAAAAGCAATCTTGACAGCAGATACAGACACCGATCTCACAATCAATTTATGAGTATTTGTATTGCGTTCGGATTCTTTGGATTGATTTATTTTATATTCGTTCTTTTATCCGTTTTCTTATGTAAAAAGCATGAAATACGATATTTTCCATTTATCGCCTTTTTTAGTATAATTATACTTTCATTTCTTACAGAAGACACCCTAGAAACACAAGCTGGAGTTACCTTTTTTGCTTACTTTTTTTCTTTGTACTTATTTTTTCCAACTTGTAAATCAAGTAACTTTTCTAGCACTTGCGCAACAGAAATGTCCAAAGATGCCCCTTCGGCAGGATGACTTTTAGCAACAAAGAATGTTGCTCTTTTTCCAATAGGCGCCCATCTTCCAGCATGCATAGGACGTTTTGGCGAATACAAACCTATTGCATTAATTCCACATGCTGAGGCAATATGAAGAGGCCCCGTACTCGCCGCCAAAAGGGCATCACAGGAGGCGATAAAAGTAATCAGTTCATCCAAATTTAGTTTCCCTGTTAAATCATGAACATTAGGTTTCTTCCATGGAAGCCCATGATCAGAAATTAGTTCACGTTCAACAGCGGTTCCGGTAATAAAAACAGCAAATAATTCTTGGGGTAGTGCTTCAATTAGAGCTGAATAGGAAGCTAATGACCATTCAACAGCACTTCCCCGTGATTTAGGGTGAATAACCAATTTGAACCGACCATCATTTGTGAATTGCTGAAATTGCTGAGCAAGTGGAACGCTGGACTCAAAACCGCAATCCATCGCTAATTCCGACAAATCAGCAGCATATTGCAGATGCAGGGGTTTCAAAAGCTTCAAATTTAATTGAGCTTCATGCAAGGCAGAATTCTTTCGACTGAACCAAGGTTTGAAATTGCAGGTAGTCCAATGGATCAAACGCTTGGCCGCGCCAATGCGAATTGGAACTCCCACTTTAGAGGCTAGTCGAGCCAAAGTTGCATTTGGAAAAACATGAATAATAACATCCAACTTTATATTTTCAACTACCTCTTGGCGCAAAGCAGGTTCCATAGCCAGAATTTCGTCCACATTTAGAAATTCATCCACATTTTTACACGCACGAATTACAGCCTCAGTGTAGGTTTTACCTATGAATGTAATTTTCGTATCTGGCCATGCTTTTTTAATAATCCCACACATTGGCAGAGTGAGAATTACATCCCCAATGCTGTCTGTTCGACTAATTGCAATATGATTGGGGGGTTTTGTTGATTTCAACTTCCACAATCTTCTGAGCTCTAGATATTTATAGTGATTGCTAATAGCAGATATGCCAGCGATTTTGAATCCAGCCCATCCATCCAAAAAGCCCAATCTGAAAACATACATTTTAAGCCATCTCCCCACTGCACTTAAAACGGGCTTGAGCACACTTGCCTTTATTCCGGCACTGAAAAGCTTTTGAGCAGTAAGTCGGGAGTATTTATCTGCTCTCAATCGATGTTCAAAAGTGGAATTGTAGGAGTAATGCAATAAATCACCTT
>JBDNHP010000319.1:0-7499 GCA_041688765.1 Flavobacteriales bacterium | reverse complement strand
ATTTACCAATCTTTCATATAAAATGTTTTGGGCTATATTATATGTAGATTTGGTATAACTTCTGAATCTCAAAATTCGAATAGCGAAGATTATTTTGGATTCAATAATTTATTTCAACAAAGGAGAAATTGTTACTAGTCTGGTCTTATAGTGTCAAGGACAAGGAACACCGTAAACAGATAATAGGTCTAACAAATCGGCACTATCTGTGGTTCCGCTATTATTTATATCAGCGACACAATCTGGTTCTACGCATCCGAAATTTGCAAGAAAAATGAGTAGATCATTTGAATTTCTGATCCCATCGCCATTTAAATCTCCAAAGCAATCCATATCTTGCTCATCTTCCTCTAACAGTCCGCTGCAATCGGTATCAATGTCATTACCTAAGCCTGGGGCTCCGGGATATATTTGGTTATTTGAATCATCACAATCTTCATTATTGGCTACCCATCCGTTAAATTCAAAACAGAAATAACTTGTATTATTAGGGTCGCCATAACTATCGCCGTCAAAATCGCGATATCTCAATAGGAGATAGGTGCAAGAACCATCATCACAGCCTGCTGATAAATCGTAATTGCATGCTTCATCATCAATGCAACCGGGATAATTGCATGAGAGTTCTGCCTGAGTTGCAGCGGGATCAAAATTACAGGCAATAGGATCCATACATCCTAAACATGAACTATAGTCGCAGGTACCATCATTAATTACTGCCTCTGCATCATAATTGCAAGCCTCTGCATCAGTGCATCCAGAAAGAGGTGCTAAAACACAGAAATCATGCAGTTCATTTGCTCCGTAATTGGGCGATGGCATACTAAATATTACAAATCCGTTGTTGTTTTCTAAAAAGTAGTTTCCATCAATGGCACATCCTGATGCAGTACCATCCATGCCATCTCCATAACTATCGAAAATGCTGAAGGTATAACAATCGGGAATTAGGCATACAGGAATGTCGTAGCTATCCTGATCATCATAGGAATTACCTGTAACGCTGTACACTATTTGATTCAGACTATTTCTGATATTCCAGCTTACTTCATTTCCCCAACAATCGGTGTCTATATGTAAATTGAAGGACAATCCGGATATACATGATCCATTGTCGCAAATAGCTGCAGGGTTGTAATTGCAAGATAATTGATCTGTGCAGCCATCAGGCAAGATACAGGCTCCATCATCATAATTAGCAAAAGCGTTATAATTACAAGCAAGATTATTAGTGCATCCAAATACTGCGTCAATCACATCAAAGGACTTGTATCCTTCAGGTGCAGAAATTGGTCTAACTTGTGTTTTGCCACTATTTGATTCTGCTTCGACATAATAATTTACTCTGGTACCGAAAGGCTGTGCAGGGATTGACGCGGTCCAGATATTGTCAATTCCGGGAGTCATTGTTACTGAAGTGTAAGGATCATTCAAATTTATTTTATACCACAAAATAGCTTCATTAATTCCAGTTCGATGATTAATATATGCATTCAGAGTATAAGCATTTTGATCATCGTTAGAATTAGGTAAACAAGGGTAAGAAATTAGCAAAGGATCTTCAACCCCAACTGCTTTTGTGATGCAATGAATAGCTCCACTTGCCGAAATAATTGCCGATCCAGCGTTGTCACAATCAATTCCTACTATATTATAACCAGGAAGAAGTTCTTCATATATCCTCAGAGCAGTGGTATCATATTGAGTATAGTACGTTGGAACTATAATTGTTTTATTTATAAATACTGAATTAGTGTAGGTTAAATACCAAGCCCCATCGTCAGGATAATTGCCATTTGATTGTGGTGGAGAAGGCACTCTTACTATCTTGTAAGGCGTTCCCCATTTAGTTTGAAAATTATTTAAAATATATGTTATATTTTCTTCAATTTGAGGTCCATCAGCAATGCCATTAGGATATTCTGCAACAAGTATTGTTTCTTCATCAATCAATTTCATGTGCATATCGATATGATGAATCCCGTCAAAAGGAAGAGTTGGCATTTTGATAAATTCGTCAATTCCCATAAAGGAATTCATGATGGCATCAATTTCTTGTTCTGTATGATTTGGAGCTGTGGTCCATCCTAAATTTCCGCCATCATTTTCTTCAATAATTAGCTCTGAGGCGAATGCTGTTCCGAAACCATCACTCATGAAATTACCACCGGTATTCATTAAATTATTGGGTGATTGAGTTGTGCTGTAAACGTCAATTCCAGAATAAGAGCCAATGACATCAGGTGTAACATCGTCAGAAGGTCGAGGACGGTTATAGATCCAGTCTACAAGGAAACGATCATCTACTTCATTTCCATAGACTGTATGCTGACCATAATCTCTGATCCAAATGGTATTTAATGGGGCATAAAGAATAGTGATATTGCTTAAATCTAGTGGTCCACCCGCCTCTGGGCCTAACAAATATGTTTGTGTTGAATTTACATTATCGGAAAGAATAATAACTTCACATTCTTCACTAGCTGCTCGTGCTATTTGTTTTAAAATGGAAGGATAACTTTTCCAAGCGATGGTAAGGGCTTCAATTTCTTCCCATTCAGCCATGGTGCGCAAATTATCGAAAGGTGGCGGACTGGTAATTCCACGATCACCGGGGATTTCATACACATTGTTTTGCCAAAATTCTAATTCAGCAGGACTTGTTTGATTTGGAATTATATGATCTTGCTGAGCAAATATAGATGAAGCGCAAATACTAAAGCAGAGAAACAGGAGGGAAGAAATTACTTTCATATCGAAGATTTTATTCCTATAAAAATAAGAAATTCTCTTGACACCTGTTTCATCCAATATTATCAGGAATTGAAATTGTAGGTTGGTACTAAATGGAAAGTATTTCGTGAAACGTTTTTATTTAAATCTGGGTCAACAAAAATCGTATGATATCGGCAGTAGAAACAATACCTTTTAACTCTTCATTTTCGGATACTGTCAATGCGTGAATATCACCTTTGGCGAGCATTTCAGCAACCACTTTAATAGGGGCTTCAGGGCTTATGGAGCGAGGGTTTGGGGTCATGATATCATTAACTGTCATTTCATGATAAATACTATCGGCATCGTCGAGACTGCTTCCTTTCAACTGTCGAACAAAATCGATCAAACTGATCATGCCAACAAGTTTATTATTGCTTACTACCGGAATATGGTGATGAAATTCGTTTTTTTCGAAAATATGTTTCACTTCCAGTAGTTTCTGCTCTGGGTTTAACGTCACGGGATTTACGGTCATTATTGAAGAAACTGGTGATTCAGGGCTTTTCATTGCTTGATTTTAGTAATGCCAAAGTTAGAAAATTTCCGTTGTTTGTAGCGAATGAGTTTTCTCAGGTGAACAGGTGAGGGAAGTCACGTAAATTTATGGTTTTCAAGCTAATTTCGTAATATAATTGGATATAATCATTAGCCCCATGAAAGCGAGAACCTTGATTGAGTTGTTAACTTTGTCTTCTAAGCTTTACGTGATAGCTAAAGACAAGGAATTTTTTGAAAAATTAAAGTCATACGGAGAGAAAGGCCAGGAGAAGTACGATGAGTTTATGCATGAGGAAGGAGATGAAGGGGATGATTTACTCCACAAGCTTTTGCATAAGGCACAAGAAGCCAAGGAAGAGCTGGAAAGGAAAATGGAGGAAGTAGCTGTAAGTGTTTATAAAAAGATGCGTATAGCTCATACTGATCAAGTTGAGGCATTGCACACTGAAATTGATTTATTAAGAAGACAGTTGAATTTAGCTGAGGCTCGATTTAACAATTCACAAATCGACAAAACACAAAGCTAAGGATGGGTTTTTTTAGCAGCGAGCAGGGAGGGATGAGTCAATTCCGAAGGTACAATCAGATTATCAGGGTCTTGATGAAGTACGGATTCAAAGATGTGGTTAGTTATCTGGAAGAAAACAAGCGTTGGAAATTCCTTAAAATGCTTCTTCCTAAATCAACTTTACAAGAAGCAATGCTCCTTTCGAAGTGGGAGAAGATGCGATTGGTTTGTGAAGAATTAGGCCCGACTTTTGTGAAGTTTGGGCAAATTTTAAGCAATCGGTCGGATTTACTTCCTGTGCCTCTGATCATAGAACTTTCAAAATTACAAGATAGTGTTCCTCCGCTGCCTGGCGAACAAGCTATAGCTGTGGTTGAATTTGAATTGAAAGGAAAAGTTTCAGATTTGTTTGCTTGGTTTGAGCAAGAAGCTTTTGCCTCAGCATCTATGGCTCAAGTGCACAGAGCTACTTTGAAAACTGGCGAAAGAGTAGCTATGAAAATTCAGCGTCCGCATATTAAAGAGATGATTGAAGCAGACATCAAAGTGATGTTGTACATGGCGGAAGTTTTTAGTAAAAGAATTCCTTCTCTTAAAAGTTTTGATCCGGTGGGATTAGTGAGGAATTTTGAAGAAAGTATTCGACGTGAACTTGATTTCATTCATGAATCAGTTAATGTTCAACGTTTCCATCAAAATTTTGAGAATGACAAAGAAGATCAGAGATTTATACACTCACCTGCCGTGTATCAGGAATTCAGCACTACAAAAGTATTGGCGCTTGAATATATTGAAGGCATTAAAATTTCTGATTATGATCACTTTGAAGCACAGGGAATCGATCGAAAGATAATTGCTCAACGACTAGCTGATTCTTATTTGAAGCAAGTTTTTGAATATGGATTTTTCCATGCTGATCCGCATCCAGGAAACCTTTTTGTTTTACCCGGTAATGTGATTTGTTTTTTGGATTATGGCATGATGGGCAATATTCTGAAAAAAGATGTTGAACAGATTGCCAATATTTTTCTTGCCATACGTGCTAAAGATGTTCGCAAAATAGTCAGGGCTTTACAGATGCTTTCTGATGGAATGACTATTCGAAATTTTCGTGATCTTGAATCTGATTTGTTTGAATTTGTGGAAAGCAATTCGGTGCGAAATATTCATTCTAATGAAATGAGCACTCTTTTACTTGAGTTGCGCGATATTATAATTAAGCATGGATTAAAAGTGCCAACGCATTTCTTTCTACTCGCACGTTCACTTGTTGCGGTTGAAAGTGTAATTCATGGCCTTGATCCAGATCTTGATCTCACGAGAAAAGCGAAGCCTTATTTCATTAGAACGCTTGCTAAAAAATATGATCCAATTAAATTTGGTAGAGGATTGCTGAATTCTGTTTACGAGATGGGTATTTACATGGAGGAATTCCCTCGTGATTTTAAGAATGCGATACGAAAGATTAACACAGGCGAAATCAAGGTGGATTTACATCATAAGGGAGTGGATCCTTTAGTGCACAGTATTAATCGTGCCAGTAAACAATTGATTTCTGCTATGATTATTGCCGCATTAATTGTGGGATCTGCTTTATTAATGGTTTCTGAAGATGAAGGTCAATGGGGAACAATCTCCAACATGGGAGTAGTTGGGTTGGTAATAGCGGGAATTTTGGTATTAGGTTTAATGAATGATCTGCGCAAGGGTGATCAACTTGAAAATTAGCATTATTCAAAGAGGCATGAAATGCTGAACTTGAGATAGCTTGAATTAGGCAGAATGTGTAAATGAGATAAATTCAAAAATCCGGTTGACTACCGGATTTTTGAATTTATAAGTCAGTTACAGAAATATTATTTCAGGAATTCTTTAAATTTTAATTTCATTTCGTCGATTTTATCTTTGAAATCTGTTTTACGGCTTTCGAACTCATCTTTGGCCTCCATTTTGCCGAGTTCAAATCTGAGACGGAGTATTTCAAGTTTAATTCTGAATTTTTCGATTTCAACTTTTAATCCTTGTATCACTTCTGAGCCTAGCTCAGAGGAATTGATTTTGTCTTCCAGTTTTTTAACTGAATCGAGTATTTTCTTGCGTTGAGCGTTAAAAGCATCTTTGCCATCTGCGATTCCAAGATTTAGCTGAACTTGTAGTTCTTCAAACAGCGATGCGATATCATTACTTTTTTCCTTGCCAGCTTGAAATTTCAGTTTCGCTTCATGAGCAAAGTGGTTGAAGGATTTTTTAATTTCTTCATATTTGTCTGAGGCTTCAGCTTTACCAAGTGAGAATTGCACTTGTAATTCTTCCAATTCTACAGCGGCTTTGCGCAAGGCTTCTGCTATTTTTTCAGAGATGTGGTTATGTTCAGTGCTCATGATTTATGATTTATTGGTTCTATAAAATTAGGGTATAGTCAAGGCTAAGACTATGAAGGTACTCATTTTTGAGCATGATAATTGTCATGCAGATAGAATAGTCTTACTTTCGGGCTGGATGCAAACTTTTGACGTAATAATTGTTGGTGCTGGTCCTGCCGGATCTTCCGCCTGTATTGCCCTTCGCAATTCTGGGCTAAAAATTGCCTTGATTGACAAGTCGATATTCCCTCGCGATAAAGTATGTGGTGATGCCTTGAGTCTTGATGTGCTTAATCAGTTGGCAATGCTTGATCCTAAATTGGCTAGGGAATTTGATTCTTTTAACATAAAACAGTCTAGTGCCGGTGTGTCATTTAGTTCATCAAAAGGCAAAGTTTTGGATATTCCATTCATTTACAAAAATGAGATAAGACATGGCTATGTATGTGAACGCAAGCATTTTGATCATTTGCTGTTTAAAGCGGCTTGTGAGGGAACAGAGATCACTGTATTTGAAAATTCGATTCCGGATAGAATTGATCGGGTAGAGGATGGATTTGTAGTTGTTATTGGCGAGAAGAGTATTAAATCGCGAATGATACTTGGAGCCGATGGTGCACAAAGTGGAGTAGCTCGAAAACTCAAGCCTCAAGCTATTGATCTTTATCATCACAGTGCAGGATTGAGAATGTATTGTTCAGGAGTTCGCGGATTTCATTCTGAGGGATATATTGAATTACATTTTATTAATAAAGTATTACCGGGATATTTGTGGATTTTTCCACTACCTGATGGTAAAGCAAATGTTGGTATAGGTGTTTTATCTTCCATTGTGAGGCAGAGGAAGTTGAATTTACGCCAGATTCTGATGAGAGAATTGCAGGAAAATCCTCTTTTTGTAAATCGATTTAGCGATGTTGTTTATCTTGAAGAGCCTAAGGGCTTTGGATTGCCACTTGGATCTAAGAAAAGAAGTATTTCAGGGGATGGATTTTTATTATTGGGTGATGCTGCAGGATTGATTGACCCATTAAGTGGTGAAGGAATTGCGAATGCTATTAGAAGTGGAAGAGTAGCTGCTGAACATGCAAAGAAGGCATTTAGTATAGGACAGTTCAGTGCCAGTTTTTTAAGTGAGTATGATGATGAAATTTATCGCAAAATGGGAGCTGAGTTTAAATTAAGTCGGCAATTGCAAATGATGTGTAAGTATCCATGGTTGATGGAATTGCTTTTTAGGAAGGCGAAGAGTAACGAGGTGTTTAGACAATTTATTATAGACGCACTTGCTGATGTGAATGTAAAGAAGAGATTGGTGCTGCCAATATTTTGGTTTAAGCTACTCATTGGCT
>JBDNHP010000318.1:0-3334 GCA_041688765.1 Flavobacteriales bacterium | reverse complement strand
TGAAGATCTGATTCGCTACAATAAAGCCTTATTGCAACGAAATCGATTGCTTAGAGCTTTCGCTCTCAATCGTTATTTTGATGAAGATGCACTGGAAATATGGGATATACAGCTAATTGATATAGGTAAACGAATTCATCAGGCCAGGCAAGCTTTTATTCATGATTTCAATCCAAGATTCCTTTCCCTGTATGCTGATATTTCAGGAAAACAGGATAATGTTAGTTTGCTCTATCGCTCAGAGCTTGAAGGAGCGGATTTCGCTACGCTTTTGGCAAATTCCAGAGAGAAAGATCGATTCTTGCAAAGAACCGATGTTGGGATTCATCGTGATGATCTCATATTTAGCATCGAATGTCATCCCTTGAAGAAATTTGGATCTCAGGGACAACAAAAATCTTTCCTAATTGCACTGAAACTCGCTCAATTTGATCATATTCGAGATCTCACCGGTAGCAAACCAATTTTGCTCTTGGATGATATCTTCGATAAAATAGACGATAGAAGAGTGGCGTATCTTATGGAATTAGTGAGCCGACATAATTTCGGGCAAATTTTTATTTCTGATACCCATGATGAGCGTATTCCTCTGCTTTTCAAGGATGTAAATGCAGAATTGAAAATATTTAAGGTAGATAAAGGTAATGTGCAGGCTTTGAACAATTTAGTGCAAAAAAATGAGGCGTGATGGCAACGAACAGTCGATAGCTGAAGTGTTTCGCGAAATGCTGAAACGTTATCGCCTTGATCATAAGTACCGACAGGCAGAAGTTCTCAGTGCATGGAACGAACTCACCGATAAAACAGTAAATAATCATGTTTCAGAAATTCGCTTGCGAGGAAAAGTCCTAGTGGTTAAGTTTGATACTGCTGTGCTCAAGCATGAGTATTCTTTCGCTAAATCAAAATTAACGGAGCTCATCAATTTGAAAGTAGGGTATGATGCCATTGAAACCATTGAATTCTCCTAAATCGATCTGGTTTTTTAACCTCGCTGATTTTTGATCTGTCAAATTGCAAAAGGCAGCCCATTTTTAGGATTTCAAACCTTGGGAATTCCATTATTAAGATAAGATGTTTCAAAAACATTAAACTTCGATTCGGGTTTTCCTGTATAAACTAGTAATTTTATCATTCAAGCCTGACAGATTATCATGAAGATCAGAAACCTCAAAGGAATTACCGGAGCCAGTTTGCTGGGATTAGCCATTTTATTGCTGTTCGCTGGTCGGGAAGAAAAGTCTAAAACACTTATTCATACCGAAGAAGATCTGGAATTTTACAGATTGCTTAACACCAATCTTCCGTTGGGTGATAACAGTCTTTTTACCGGTTCAGGAAAATGTGCAGGTTGTCATGGGTTTGATCCCAATGGTGTTGGAAGCCTCACTGCTGAAGGAGTAGATGTGAATCCAACCGATAACTGGAGAGCCACTATGATGGCCAATTCCGCTAAAGATCCTTTTTGGAAAGCAAAAGTGAGCCATGAGGTTTATGTTAATCCAGGGCATCAAACTGAGTTGGAAGATAAATGTACTTCTTGTCATGCGCCAATGGGCCGTTTTGCTGCTATTCACGATGGACTACCTCATTACAGTATGGAAATGCTAATGGCTGATAGCCTCGGTCTCGATGGCGTTTCTTGCAATTCCTGTCATCAACAAGATCCTGCCAATATTGGAAATTTTTTCAGCGGAAATCTAGAGTATGTGAGCGATACACTTTACGGTCCGTATGGTGGATCAGAATTGGAAGCCCCAATTTTCACTAGTCCAATGGCAAGTTTTGTAGGATACGAACCCATGTTCGGTTCATTTGTTGCCAAGTCGGAAATGTGCGCAGGATGCCATACTCTTCAAACAAATACCGCTGATATAGAAGGTGAACTTACAGGAAATGTATTCACTGAACAAGCTACTTATCACGAATGGCTCAATTCAGTTTTTAATACTGACAATCACGAAGATCAATGCCAAGGCTGTCACATGCCGCGCTTGAATGAACCCATTGTTATTTCTTCCAATTATGCTTTTCTTCCTGGTAGAGAGCCTTACGGTCAGCACTGGTTTGCAGGGGCTAATACCTTTATGCTCGAGCTTATGAAAAATAGGATAGACGAGCTCGGCATTGCAGCCACCGAAGAACAATTTGACCGCGTAATTGATCGCACCCTCGATTTGCTGCAAAATCAGAGTCTCGATTTTAGCATAACTAATTTATACATAGAAGGAGATTCGGTGGTTTGTGAATTGAAAATGACAAACTTAACAGGGCATAAATTCCCATCAGGTTACCCTGCCCGTAGATCATTTGTAGAATTTACACTTACCGGTGACATGGGTGAAACGCTTTTCAGTTCCGGTGCCCTTCAAGCTGATTATGAAGTGCAAGGACAAAATGATGATTATGAGCCGCATTACGATGTAATTCGTTCTGAAGATCAGGTGCAGATTTATGAAATGGTTATTGCTGATGTAAATGGCGATGTAACTACTGTTTTGGAGCGCGCAGATACTTATTTAAAAGATAATCGACTTGTTCCTGCTGGTTTTAGCACTTTGCACTCGGCTTATGATACAACAAAAATTGTTGGAGTATCGGGAAATGACCTGAATTTTAATTACGAAGCCGGTATAGAAGGCTCTGGCTCTGATCGAATTACGTACAAAATTGGTTTGGGCGAATACGAAGGAAATGTGAGCGTTTCGGCTAAATTCTTCTATCAAAGTCTCCCTCCCAAATGGATGGATGAAATGTTTGCCATCAGCACTCCGCAGATCGATGCTTTCAAAATCATGTATGAGGAGGAGGGTCCAGATCCTGTGCTTATCTCTTCTGTTGAAGATGAAATATTCTATGTAGGAGTGCCTTCCCTGAGTTTTGAAAGCTCTTGCAAGCTTTATCCAGTGCCGGCAATGGAAGGTAAAACATGGTTAAGCGTTGCACAGAATTTCCAAGTCCAAAAAATTCGTGTTTACGACATGAGCGGCCGTAAAGTATTGGAATTGAACAATCCTGTAGGTTCCAAAATTCAGATCAATTTGCCGGATCAGCGTGGTACTTATATGGTAGAAGCCCTAAACGCAAATGGAGAGCGTTTCATAGGTTCGGTGATGCGCTAATATTTCGATTTAGTTCAGGCTGCAATTAAACATAATCTAATTGGGCTTGCTCATTTTAGGCTTGCTCCTTGTTGGCTATTACTAAAAGGTATTCCGATCAAATTTTGACTCCTTGGCTCATCACTAAGCTTGTCAAATAAGACTTATTTTTACCCATTTTGATCTTATTTTCCATTTTCTGGTCAAATAAGGTTTTTATTTAGACCTTATTT
>JBDNHP010000028.1:0-6488 GCA_041688765.1 Flavobacteriales bacterium | reverse complement strand
CTTCAAGTCCCGGAAAGCCTTTTGCCAAATCACTTGCATCTCCAAATCGAATTTCGTCTTTATAAGCAGAAATATCCCACTCATTATCCTGCACAAAATAAACAATAGGTAATTGACGCAAAGTAGCCATGTGCAAGGCTTCTGCAACTTCTCCTTCCGTCATCGCAGCGTCACCAATAGAACAAACAACTAAGGGGGCCTCTCCTTCTTCAGGATGATCCAAACCGGTTTTTTCCCGATAATCTATTCCCATGGCTATGCCGGTAGTAGGAATAGCTTGCATGCCGGTAGCTGAACTCTGATGTATGATTTTAGGCTTATCATCATCTCTTAAGCTAGGATGACTATAATAAGTGCGACCGCCTGAAAATGGATCATCCCTCTTAGCCATGAGCTGCAGCATGAGTTCGTATGGACTCATGCCGATGCTCAGCAAAATGGAGTCATCGCGATAATAAGGCGAAACAAAATCCTGCTTCTTAAGTTGAAGACCAAGAGCAATTTGAGCTGCCTCATGACCTCTGGAGGTTGCATGAACGTATTTTGCAGTGAATTTGGCATTGGTTTCATACAAATCCGACATGTGCCTCGCAGTTCGCATTAAGCGGTATGCTTCGAGCAATGTGTCCTTTTCAGAACCAGATTTTTTGGCTGTAGTGCTGGTTTTCAATTCCTTAGTAGCTCCCATCGGGGCAAATTTACAAAATAAGACCATGTACCTTATCAATCGTAAAACACGCAGTAACATTTAAGGGCTTTTTTGTAGCTTCCCGCCATGTTCCGAAGGGAGATAAAATTCAGTAAATATCAGGGTACCGGTAATGACTTTATCCTGATCGATGATCGATTTGGTGGAGCACCAGAAGATGATCCTAATGTTATTAAACAATTGTGCGACAGGCATTTTGGTATTGGTTCAGATGGATTGATTCTGATTCAACCATCGGATGAAGCTGACTTTCACATGGAATTTTTTAATCCGGATGGAAGTAAAAGTTTTTGTGGAAATGGCAGTCGATGTGCTGTAAAATTTGCTGTTCAACTGGGAATTGCCTCATCTGAAAAATGCTCATTTACTGCAATTGATGGATTACACCTAGCAGTGTCATCGGATTTTGATGTGAAAGTGAAATGCATGACGTTTCTGAAGTTTCTGAAAGAGGCTTGGACTATTTCATTTTTACCGGCTCACCACATCATCTCATTTTTGCCCAGCAATTACCAGTAGAGGATTTGAAAGAAATTGCAAGGCCAATTCGCTATTCCGAAATGTATACACCAACTGGGGTGAATGTTAATTATATTGCCCCATGCACTGATGGAATTGAAATGCGAACTTATGAACGGGGCGTTGAAGATGAAACACTATCATGTGGAACAGGAGTTACGGCCGCGGCAATAGGTTCAGCCCTTAAATTTAATCTGAAATCACCTATAAATGTTAGCACCAAAGGGGGAGCATTAAAAGTGCATTTTATGAAAACGGGAACTGAGTTTACCGATATTTGGCTACAAGGTTCGGCTGTAGAGGTTTTTCGTGGGACTTATATTATTTAAAATGGGAAGATTATTAAGAGTTTTCTTTTGTTTGATTGCATTGTCGTTGAATGGATTTGGAGTTTGCGCGGCTGATCAATTGTCTGAAACAGCAGTAATTTCCCTTATTACATGCTCGCCTGGGACAGAACTCTATTCTATCTTTGGTCATAGCGCAGTCCGAATTTCGGATCCGGAACGAGGCATTGATTCGGTATATAATTATGGGACTTTCGATTTTAATGAACCTAATTTTTATGTCAAGTTTTCAAGAGGAAAACTCGATTATATTCTCGATCGTCAATATTGGCCTTATTTCCAATATGAATATCTGCAAACAAACCGATGGATCAAGGAACAGGTGCTTTTATTGAATCAGGCTGACAAACAAAAATTGTACAATGCCTTGGAAGTAAATTATCGCCCCGAAAATCGTACTTATCGCTATGATTTCTTTTATGATAATTGCGCTACACGCATTCGAGATATATTGAAAGTGTGTTATAAAGATCGCTTGAATTTTAATTTACCACAAAAATCAGGAGCCAGTTTTCGATCTAAAGTAGAAGATTGCACCGCTTCTTTGCCTTGGAGTAAATTCGGTATCAGCATTGCTTTAGGATGGCCTTATGAGAAGGAAATGGAATCCGAAGAAATCATGTTCTTACCAGATGATTTATTGTACGGATTTTCTACTGCAACTTTGGACGGTAAAGATTTGTGCGGGCCTACGGTAGAAATTTTACCATCAGAAACGGAGGGCCTGTCAAAAAGTATGATGCCTGTATTTGCGGTAGGATTTATTTTTCTGATTTTATCAATTCTGACGCAAATTCCTTTTTTGAGATTCAGCGTCATAAGCCGTGGCTTAACTGCAATTTTGTTGTTTATTTCAGGAGCTGGAGGCATTTTGGTTTTGCTTTTATGGTTTGCTACTGACCATCAAGCTACAAAGTACAACCCTGATTTACTGTGGCTAATTCCAGTAAATGTTTATGCGGCATTCAGTTCAAAAATACCGGCAATCTATTTTCAAGTGTGCATGCTGTTAATTTCGTTATCTATGTTGTTCGTTTTGTTTGGTCCATTGCCTTTGTATTACTTGCCTTTTCAAGCCGGACTGATAATGCTTTGTTATAGACGAGCTCGCATGGCAGAGGGTAATAATGATTGAAATTGTATTGTTTGTTGCTCTTGATTCATAATTATACCTTTGATTGATGATCTCTGGAAGAAACACATTTTTGATGCCATTGCTTTTGGCGATAATCTTATTCGCGTGCAGAAAAGAAAGTACTCGCTGGGATGTTGATTTGTTAGTGCCTTTAGCAAAAGGAAAGCTTGGAATTTCTTCACTCTTGCCTGATTCTTTACTCAGCACTGATCAGTATGGTATTGTACATCTCAAATATGAAAAAGACCTTATCAATATTGACCTCGATACTTTAGCAGAAATTCCCGATACCATTGTACACAAAATGTTGAGTCCGGGACTCGGTGGAGGAAGTTTTAATGTTCCCTCCGGATTTGAAGTTGCTACTGATGATCAAGAAACTTATTATGATCTCGGTAGCGTTCAAATTAAACAAGTGAAAGTTCAAAGTGGACAATTGCGTTATGTTCTAAAGAATTACATGAATGCTAATCTCGATTTTATTTACGAATTACCAGGGGTGAGTTTAAATGGAATTCAAGTTATGATTGAAGAAAGCACCAGTCCAGGTACAGCATCTAACCCAGATGTGAAAACTTCTGTAATCGATCTCAGTGACTATACCATTGATTTCACTGGTGATGGCGATCCTGGTTATAACACTTTTCTGAGTTCTATTTCTGCAATCACATCGCCAGAAATTGTTGGAGGTGCTACAATTAATGGCAATGATAGTATTACTGTTGACCTGATTTTCGAAAATGTCGTCCTCAGTTATGCGCGTGGATATTTTGGGCAAGCTACTAATGAATCATATAATGAAGATGAAATTTCTGTTTTTCAAAATTTGTCAGCCGCGCTTTTTGAAGTAGAAGCTGTTAGTTTGGATATTCAAATTGTGAATACAGTTGGTATTGATGCGATTTTTCAAATTGAAACTTTTGGAGGTCGCTCTGCCAATGGATTGGAAGTAGTATTAGCTTCTCCTGGATTAAATGATCCTATCTATTTAGCCAGAGCAACTGATTATTGGGGGAATGTAGAAGCTGGTGGAAGTTTCAATTTACATCTTGACGAAAATAATTCTAATCTGCCTGAATTTATTGGTCTTTTGCCAAAACAGATATTTTCAAATATTCGATCCGAAATTAATCCATTGGGAAATATTAGTCAGGGTAATGATTTCATCTATACCAATCAACCAGTGAATGCCAATGTGAGTTTTGACTTACCTCTGTGTTTCAAAGCCAATGCTCTTACCTTGAGAGATACTCTTGAAATAGAAGATGCTTGGGATGAGGAGTCAATTGAAGGTATTTTGAAACTCAGAGCTGTAAATGCGTTTCCTTTTTCGGCTAGTATTACACTGAAAATAATTGATGATAATGGTGATTTGGTTGCATCTTTTGCATCCAATAAATTGATAAATTCTGGCATTTTGAATGCGGATTATTCTATCAATTCTGTGGAGTCAGTTATAGATATTGAATTGCAGCAGGGTAATTTGAATGCAATTAGTCCTGATCATTTATGGCTTATTGAAGTGGTATTTGATACCTATGGAGATGATTTTGTCAAAATCAAAGAGGAGTATTTTATCGATTTGAGAATATTAGCCGATATGAACTATAAAGTGGAGCTTGAATGATGAGAAAAGTATTATTGATATTATTCGTATTTATTTGCAATAATGTAATGGCTCAACTTAATCCTACTCAACTCATTTTTAGGTCGGATTCTTCTTGGCTGCCCGCCAGCTCTATGCTCGTTTTTCAGGGTTCAATGTCCTATCGCTCTAATGCTATCCGAAATGAAATGATCAATCGCTTTATTATTGGAGGAGAAATTGATGATGCACTGATAAATAAAACAAGTGATGATTTAATTGGGATGAATCGCTTGGGAATTAATGCCGCATCCTCCCTGTCATATTATAACTTTGCAGATACTTTATTGGGATCTTCTAAATGGGGTTTGTTCCTTAATCTTGAACAAAGATTTGACATCCATTCTACTTTTAGCAAAGACCTATTTAATATCGCTTTCAAAGGAAATGAAGAGTATGCCGGCAAATCAGCTTATTTTGATGGTTCTGCCTTTGAATATTTACAATACCAGAAAATTGGTGTTGGTTTCTTTAACAAAAAGAATTTTTCAAATTTGGCACTTTCTTATGTGAATGGGCAAAATATGGTCAGTACACAAGTGGATGAATCTCGCTTATTTACCTCCGCTTCTGGCGACAGTTTATATATGCAATACAATGGTTCTGTATTGGTTTCAGATACTACCAAAAACACCTTCTTTTCAGGTGCCGGAACTGGTGCTGCAATTGATTTGAATTGGAATATAGCTTTGCGCGATGAGGATGCATTTCTGATGTTGAAAATTCATAATCTAGGGTTTATACATTGGAATGATCAAACAGTTAATTACGTTGCGGATTCAAGCATTAGTTATACTGGTGTGAATATTGGTAATTTGTACGATCCGGAGAATTTTATCGAAGTTCCTAGTCCGCGAGACAGTCTGCAATACACGGAATCTTTGAAGGAAAATTGGATGTCATTACCTGCCAGATTCGAAATTGCACTAGCACAGAAAACTACAAATGGAAATCTAGTTGAATTCGGTATTGCCGAAATGAATCGCCAAAATTTTGCACCCGAATTTTCTTTGGCTTATCACATTCTCCCTGATGGCCCTTGGATGTTCACTGCCAAAACACGTTATGGCGGCTATGGCGGCTTCAGGGCAGGTATTGCAGCAGAATTTTATGCTGCATCTGCTTGGTATGTGAAATTAGAACTTGACGACCTTTTGGGAGGCTTTTTACCGCAGGGAAAAGGAAGGGCTTTGAGATTAGGAATTGCACGTTTTTTTTAAATGATTATGATAAAGTTAAAACATACAAACAGTAATAATTTCTTCCTTTTAGCCGGTCCTTGCGCTATTGAGGGTGAAGATATGGCAATGGATATTGCTGGTCGAATTTGCGAACTTAGCGACAAGTATAAAATCCCCTATGTGTTTAAAGGATCATACAAAAAAGCCAATAGAAGTCGATTGGATTCTTTTACCGGAATTGGCGATGAAAAAGCCTTGGGGATACTAAAAAAAGTGAGTGAAACGTTTGGTGTTCCTGTTGTAACTGATATACACGAAAGTTCAGAAGCAGCATTTGCCGCAGAGTATGTTGATGTTTTGCAAATACCTGCATTTCTTTGCAGACAAACTGATTTACTAGTTGCTGCCGCTAAAACCGGAAAAGTAGTGAATATAAAAAAAGGACAGTTCGTTTCTCCCGAAGCCATGCAACATGCTGTTACAAAAGTAAAAGAGAGTGGTAACGGTGAAGTTTGGCTAACGGAAAGAGGAAGTATGTTTGGCTATCAGGATATGATTGTAGATTTCAGAGGAATTCCACAAATGCAGCAGTATGCTCCGGTAATTCTAGATGTTACACATTCCCTACAGCAACCTAATCAGGCAAGCGGCGTAACGGGTGGCAGACCAGCACTCATAAGTACTATAGCCAAAGCTGGTATAGCAGTTGGGGTTGATGGAATTTTTATCGAAACTCATCCTGATCCTGCCAACGCAAAATCGGATGGTGCAAATATGTTAAGACTTGATTTACTCGAATCTTTACTCGAACAATTATTAAAAATCAGACATGCGATTCGCTAAAACGCTTATGGTTTTAATGCTTGCAATTGCGCATCTTTTTCTTGATGCGCAAATAGCAGAAGTACGTACCTATGGATTTACTGGAGGTGATGAGCGAGCAAAGGAAGTT